>CAMYJY010000011.1 GCA_947258835.1 uncultured Pirellulales bacterium | reverse complement strand
ACCCCTAATTCGTTTGAGAGGGCTCCCGAGTCGTTCGCCAGGACCCCTAATTCGTTTGAGAGGGCCCCCGAGTCATTCGCCAGAACTCCTCATTCGTTTGAGAGGGCTCCCGAGTCGTTCGCCAGAACTCCTCATTCGTTTGAGAGGGCTCCCGAGTCGTATGCCAGGACTCCTCATTCGTTTGAGAGGGCTCCGGAGTCGTATGCCAGGACTCCTCATTCGTTTGAGAGGGCTCCGGAGTCATATGCCAGGACTCCTCATTCGTTTGAGAGGGCTCCGGAGTCATATGCCAGGACTCCTCATTCGTTTGAGAGGGGCCCGGAGTCGTATGCCACGGCACCAGGCGGGTACCGCATGGCCTACCGGATGCAACCCAATGGCAACATGGCCATACCGGTCGAGCCCAGCAATGAGGGGGTACTGGCCGAACCACGCGACGCGGGTGGTGCCCCAGCACAGGGAGCCTACGGAGCCTATCAGCAGGGAGGCTATGAAAACGGGGGGGTTGGGGCCCGTTGTGATCCTTGTTGTCCGCGACCGTGTTGTCCCTGGTACGGGGCGGTAGCCGGCCTGGTCATGGATCGCAGTGCTCCCCGACGCGTGTGGACGACCTATGAGAATAACAACAACTCCAACCAGCTGATGAGCACGGCAGACGCCGATTCCGATTGGGAGGGTGGGGCCGAGTTCCGCCTGGGGCGCTATTTTGCCTGCCATCGTTGGGCCGTGGAATTGGGGTACTGGTCGATTGGCAATTTTACGGCCAGCGACAGCCAAACGCATGCCAACCAGCTCAGTTCACCGTTGCAGTTCAACGACCTTGAATTTGCCGTTGGCGATCCGGTGAGCGATTATTTTGACAGCGCCGCCGAACATCGAATCGCCCGCGAAAATGAGTTGCATAACGTTGAGGTCAATATCATCCAAGGTCCGCTGGCGTGCGGCCACTGCGCGCGGTGGTCGCATCGCATGTTGGTCGGCGTGCGGTATTTTAAGTTTGACGAAAATTTGACATTTGCCACCCTGGATCAAGGTGGTACGTGGGGTGCGAACGGTGGTCTGGACGAAGTGTACATGAGGGACCGCGTCAAAAATGACCTGGTGGGTGTGCAGATTGGTTGTTTGTTCGAGCGTCAGCTGGGCTGTCGCATGCGTTTCTTCCTGACCCCCAAATTTGGCGTCTATGGCAACCACATTGAGCATAGTTTTGATCTGCGTCGCGGCGATGGCACGGCCGCCGCACCTTCAGCATTCAGTGGCGTGAACGGTAGTTATCCGGTGCAATCGACAACGGGCGTGGTGTCTTTACTTTCGGAAGCCAACCTGGGGCTGCAGTACCGCATCGGGTGCCACTGGACCCTGTTCGGAGGGTACCGCGTCATGGTCTTGACCAACACGGGACTCGCCGACGATCAGATCCCTC
Organism: uncultured Pirellulales bacterium; assembly: GCA_947258835.1. Taxonomy (GTDB): domain Bacteria; phylum Planctomycetota; class Planctomycetia; order Pirellulales; family Lacipirellulaceae; genus Bythopirellula. The sequence continues at coordinate 14,454 of CAMYJY010000011.1, read as the reverse complement.
AGTACATCGTGGACATTCCCGAGATCCGCAACATCGACACCGACAGCAGCCTCGTGTTGCAAGGTGCGTTTTTTGGTGTTGGCTACCAATTCTAGCTGCAGTTTCTGAAAGCACGGCCGGAGGCCGTGCTTTCAGAAGGACTGGGGGAATTGCGCCTGCCTGGGTCGCATAATCCCTACCATCCGACGAATCGGCGCGCCGTGCAGCCACGATTCGCCCGATCGCCGAGAAATCCGGACGTGGCGGCGCGGGGGCGTTTGTCACGATGGGCCACCGCTAGTATCATATGTTTATTCACAACTCAGAATTCGAGGAAGGAAGAAACATATGAGCCAGCCTATGCAGCCGGAGTCCGCGGCGACACTCAACTTGGGCGAGCAGAGTGTGGAGTTGCCGATCCTTGTCGGCACGGAAAACGAGACGGCTATCGATATCTCGAAGTTGCGCGGACAGACGGGCGTGATCACGCTCGACGAAGGCTATCGCAATACCGGATCCGTCCAATCGGCGATCACGTTCATTAATGGGGAAGAGGGCATTCTGCGTTATCGCGGCATTCCCATCGAGCAACTGGCGGAGAAGTCCACTTTCATCGAGACGGCGTTGTTGCTGATCTACGGCGAGCTACCCACCGGTTCGCAGCTGGAGCGTTTTCGGCAATTGCTCGCCGAGCACGAAATGATTCACGAGGGGATGCGGAATTCATTCATCGGTTTTCCCCCCAATGGCCATCCCATGGCCATTCTCTCGTCCATGATCAATACCCTTTCGTGTTACAACGAAGACGTCATGGAAATGGAGGATGCGGAACGCTTCGAGAATGCCGCCGCACGGCTGATTTCCAAGATTCGCACCGTCGCTGCCTACGCCTACAAGACCTCTCGGGGACAACCGCTGATGTACCCGGAGTCGGAGGCAAGTTATTGCCGCAATTTTCTCCATCTCATGTTTTCCACCCCCACGCGTCGGTACGAGATAGACGAGGATGTCGTCCGCGCTTTATCGCTGTTTCTGATCCTGCACGCCGATCATGAGCAGAACTGCTCGACCTCGACCGTGCGGATGGTCGGCTCGTCTGGCGCCAATTTGTTCGCCTCGTGTTCCGCGGGCGTGTGTGCTTTGTGGGGGCCCCTGCACGGCGGAGCGAATGTGGCCGTGATGCAGCAGCTGGCGCGAATTCATGAATCCGAGATGAAGATCGACGACCTGATTGAAGCGGTCAAACAAAAGAAGGATAAGCTGTTTGGTTTTGGCCACGGCGTCTACAAGAGTTACGATCCGCGGGCCCAAATCCTCCGCCAGCAGGCGACCAAAGTCCTCGACAAGCTGGGGCGGTCGGATCCCCTGTTGGACATTGCTCAGCAGTTGGAAGAAATCGCCTTGGGCGACGATTATTTCATTAGCCGTAATCTCTATCCCAATGTGGACTTCTATTCCGGGATCCTGCTACGGGCGATTGGCATTCCCTTGAACATGTATACGGTCATGTTCGCAATTGGCCGCATGCCCGGCTGGATTGCCAATTGGAAAGAAGTCCACGATTCCCACAGCCGCATCTACCGACCCCGCCAGTTGTATACCGGGCCGCCCCAGCGGGATTACGTCGCGCTCCAGCAACGCTAGTTGCCACAGGAGGCAACCACCGCACGAGCACCTAGCTAGCAACGGCGGGCCGGCGCAAATTGTGGGGCACGCTCCGAGGTACTCCCGCCGCTTCCCGCCGTCCCCCCCCATCATTCCCGCCGTCCCCCCCCGTCATTCCCGCCGTCCTCCCCCGTCATTCCCGCGGAGGCGGGAATCTAGACGAACCGCGCCTGCTACTGGATTCCCGCCTGCGCGGGAATGACGTGGACGTAAGCAACCTTGGATTCCCGCGCGGGAATGAACCGTTTTCTTCGTGCTCTTCTTTTCTTCGTGGTTCTTTCTTGATGCTAGCGTTCCACGGACGCTGGCAAGTACTTTCCGAGCGGCAGCTCGCTTTCTGGTTGGCGGCTCCCTGTTTAGGTCGGGGGCGGGCCCAACCGCGGTGGGCCCTGTGTGGTTGCCCTCGATCAGGAGCTTCCTCCAAATTTTGGCGATTTCACACCATTCGCTGAAAAAATCTGGTGTCCGCAGCCAGGCGGTACCGAAGTTTGCACAAGACCGTTCCTGTGCCGGCCAGGTCTTCATGTGGGAAACTCGGTTTGTCATGCAGTCCAGTTGCCGCTAGGATGGGCCGCCCGCTGCCGGTTCACACCAGCATCGGCTTGCTAAGAGCAACGGCACGAGTCTGTTGGATTGTTTAAGCAGCCGGAGCGAGGCAGGGAAATTCCGGAGTCGCGTGGCTTCCGAACTCTCTCACCGCAGCACACGTTGTTCTCCACGGCAAAGGATTGCCAAGCTGAATCATGCTATCACAGCTGGCTAGTTTTGAATTCTCCCGCTCCGCCAGGAGTTGCGCGCCACGACTTCAAACTCGTCGCATCGTGTGTGCTCTGCTGTGCCTATTGACTTGGCGAGGGCCACTGCCCGTGCTGCATTGCCATGACGCTGAGGCGGCTGTGCCAGCGGCGGCGCGTCATCACGACAGCTACCATGCCCATCCTGGCACGGTGGAAATTGGGTGGCATCTGCACGTGATGCTGTGGAGCGATTTTGCGGCGGAAGGCCCTGGCGAGGAGCCGCCGCGACCACCGCACGCATGCGACGTAGTCTTTACCCCAGCGACAAGTTGGGGTGGTGCCACGGCCTGGCGGGGGATCGCCAACAATGGCTGGTGTTACTCCATGGGGGCTGCGCGGTTTTGCCCATTGGCGGGCAGTGCCCCGCCCTGCGATGCGGCATCGCAAGCGACATTTTTCCTGACGTCGCTGCTTACTGCGCAGCCTTTGTGCGCGGTGCTGGGCGTGTCGATCTGCTAAAGTCCCACCGTTTGGGGCGAGCATTCGCCAGGACGCGCGGTCCACAAATGCTGGGTGGCACGCGATTCCACCACTGGTCGGCTACCGTGCGTGGACGTATTCCGCCACGGTCCGATCACGCGGCCGCATCCAAGTCACTTTTGTACCGCCGCGTGTCGGTATGGTTGCCGTGCCTTGCATCTTACGGGAAGAGAATTTGAAAGGATTGATTGTGAAACGCACACTCGTAGTCTTAATAATTGCCGGTTTGACTCTTGTCGGGGGCGGAGTTTGGGGATGGAATCATCGGACCGCCGGATCGACTGGCGACATGATGTCGTCGCAGCCGGCCGCGCCACCTCTGTCACCGACGGCTCCCCCGGTCGTGCATCTGGCCACACAGAAACAACAAGCCGCCGAGATTAAAGTGGGACCGGTCGTGGAGCGGGCGATGGCCGTTTCACGTACGGTTCCCGGGCGCCTGCGGTACGACGAGCGGTGGCATATCGAAGTCAAGATACCCACCGAGGGCATGTTGGCGGAGGTCCGCGTCAAGCCGGGCCAGTCCGTGCAGCAAGGTCAAGTTTTGGCCTTGCTCCACAGCCCGGAAGTGGGCACGGCCCGCGCGGACGTGTTGAAGCATCAAGCGTTATGTGAACTGGCCGATCGCGTGCATGCCCGGAAAAAAAAGGTCACGGACGGGGTGCGGCAGTTGGTCGCGGCGGTCCAGGCAGGGCGTTCGCCCCAAGAGGTGACCGATGCCATGGAAGACGTATCGCTAGGGGCCTACCGGTCGACGATCCTGCAGGCCTATTCGCGTTACCGCTTGGCCCAAGCACTCACCAAGAACCTCGCTCCGCTCGGGGATCGCGGAGCGGTTCCCGGTCGCCTGGTGAAACAACGGATGAGTGATCGCGAGTCGGCGCAGGCCGCCCTGGCGACAGCCATGGAGCAAGCGTCCTATCAGGCGGATCAGGAATGTGCCGAAGCCCGGTTGGCCGTCGAGGATGCCCGGCGGAGACTGCGGATCAGCCAGCAACATCTGCATACGCTCCTGGGATATACGGAATATGCGACGGCTTGTTGCCAGCACGAGGCCTTATCCACGGTCGAAGTCCGCGCCGCCTTCCAAGGCACGATTGAAGCGCAGCTGTTGTCGGTATCCGAACGCGTGGAGCAGGGGGCCGCCCTGTTCGTGTTGGCAAATACATCCCAGCTGTGGGTGGCCGCCGACATTCGCGAACAGGAATGGGCCGCCTTGCAGCTGACCGAAGGACAACCGTTAACACTGACCACCCCTGCCCTGCCCGACCAGGAGTTCCCTGCCCAGGTTTACTACGTTGGCCGTGAAGTGGAACTGGACACCAACGCGGTGTCGCTGATTGCCACTGTGGACAACCAGGCGGGCCTGCTGCGTCCGGGGCAATTCATGCGGGTGGTGCTGCCGCTGGGCAAGTCCCGGCGCGTGATCGCGGTGCCGGAAACCGCCATCGTGGAACACGAGTCGCGACCCTTTGTCTTTGTGGCGAGCAGGCCGGGCGAGTACCGGCATGGTCACGTCGAGCTGGGAGTTCGCTCCGACGGTTGGGTGGAGCTGCGCTCCGGCGTGGATCTCGGGGAGCGGGTGGTTACCGAGGGCGCGTTTTATTTGAAATCGGAATTGCTCTTGGACGGGGAATAATAACTCAAACTGCAAACAAGGCTTCCATGATCCCAGAAGAAAACGAGCAAGTTTGCACCAGGCTCTCCGCTGGATTCTCGTCGTTCTCCAGCGTCATTCCCGCGCAAGCGGGAATCTAGACCACTGGCACTGCTACTGGATTCCCGCCTGCGCGGGAATGACTGGAACCGCCTAATACTGCCACTAAAATCGTTACCAGCGTTGTGTGCCACCGAGGAGCCGAACATGCTTGCTCAGCTAATTAATTTTTCGCTCAACAACCGCTTGGTGGTGCTGGTCGCCGTTGCCTTGATTGCCGGTGCCGGGCTGAACTCTGCCCTGCGGCTGCCCATCGACGCCGTACCGGACATGACCAACGTGCAGGTGGCTGTCATCACCGCCGCCGGCGCGTTGTCGCCTGTGGAAGTCGAGCGGTACGTGACTTACCCGGTGGAGTCGGTGATGGGGGGATTGCCGCATGTGGCGGAGGTCCGTAGCGTCTCCAAATTCGGTATTTCCGTCGTGACGGTGGTTTTTGACGAGGGGACCGATATCTATTTCGCACGGCAACTGATCTCCGAAAGACTCCCTGCGGCGGCGGCTTTGGTCCCCGAGGGTTACGGCACTCCCGAAATGGGACCGCTGACCACGGCACTGGGCGAAATCCTGCAATTTGAGGTTCGCGGCGAGGGGTATTCGCCCATGCAATTGCGGACCATTTTGGAGTGGGAGATTGCCCCCCGTTTGCGTGAGGTGCGGGGGGTCACCGAGATCAACACGCACGGTGGGTTTTACAAGACATTTGAGCTTCGTCCCAATCCGGACTTGCTTACCAGCTACGGCATCACGTTTGAAGAATTGTTCCAGCGGTTGGCTGGCAACAATCAGTCTGCTGGCGGCGGCTACGTCGTACACAACCAGGAGCAGCGGTTTATTCGCGGACAGGCCTTGCTGACAGGAGTCCGTGATATCCGAGCGATCGTCTTGCGGCGGGAAGCGGACGGTACGCCCATCCTGATCGAGGATGTGGCGGATGTTGCCATCGCCCCCCTTACGCGGCAAGGCGCGGTGACCCGTGACGGGCGCGGCGAGGCGGTGACGGGGTTGGTGATGATGCTCGTGGGTGAGAACTCCCGCGTTGTCGTGGAGCGGGCCAAGCAGCGACTGGACGAAATTGCCCCCACGCTGCCGGCGGGAATCCGTTTGGAAATCATCTACGATCGAGCGGCTCTCATTGGGCGGACGCTCCGCACGGTACTCAAAAACCTGACCGAAGGCGGTCTGCTCGTGATCCTGGTGCTCTTGGTCATGCTGGGAAACATCCGGGCAGGATTGATCGTGGCCCTGGCGATTCCACTGTCGATGATGTTCGCCACCAATTTGATGCACTGGTTTGGCATCACCGCCAGCCTGATGAGTCTGGGGGCCATCGACTTTGGACTGATCGTCGACTCCTCGGTGATCATGGTCGAAAATTGCATCCATCGCTTGGCCCATCCACCGGAGGGCAAGTCCCGTCTGCAAATCATTCGGGACGCCGCGATCGAGGTGCGGAAGCCGACGATGTTTGGCGAGCTGATCATTGCCACGGTGTATCTGCCCATCTTGATGCTGCAGGGCACCGAGGGCAAGCTGTTTCGCCCCATGGCCCTGACGGTGCTATTTGCCCTGTTTGGATCGCTCGTGTTGTCCATGACCCTGATGCCCGCCTTGGCATCTCTGGCACTTCCCAAAAAAGTTTCCCCCCGCGACGTGTGGTTGCTCCGGTTGATCAAGGTGTTTTATCGGCCGGTTGTCCATCAAGCCATCCGGCACAGGTGGCTCACTACCGCCATTGCCGTGGCCGTGTTCGGCATCAGCATCCCCGTGGGGCTGAACCTGGGGGCCGAGTTCATGCCCCGTTTGGAGGAAGGCGACTTGTTGGTCGAGGCGGTGCGTCTGCCCAGCGCCTCTCTGGAGGGTTCGATCGAGATGTCGACCCAAATCGAAAACACCCTACTCCAGTTTCCCGAAGTGAAAACGGTATTTTGCAAAACCGGTCGTCCGGAGATTGCCAACGATGTGATGGGGGTGCACCAGACCGATGTGTGGGTCATTCTCCAGCGGCAGGACCAATGGCGCCCGGGCGTGAGCCGGGACGATTTGATCGAGGAGATGTCCCAACGGCTCAACAGCACGGTCCCGGGCGTGGCGTTTGGGTTTACGCAGCCAATTGAAATGCGGGTGGATGAGTTGGTGGCCGGGGTCAAGGCGGATGTGGCGGTGTTGTTGTACGGAGATGACCTGGACGTACTGGCGGAGAAATCAAAACAGATCGAACGCACGTTGGCCAAGATTCCCGGTGCCGTGGATGTGAAAGCCGATTATCAGGCCAATCTGGCCACGATTACCATCGTGCCCCGCCGCGATGCGCTGGCCCGTTACGGGGTGGATGCCGAGCGGGTGCTGGACGTGGTCTCATCCTTGGGGGGTGTCGAGGCGGGGGTCATTTTTGAGGGCCGGGCCCGGTTTCCGGTCATTGTGCGGATCCCTCAGCCGTGGCGGGCCGATATCGCACAGATCGAGCAGTTGCCCGTGGCCGAAATAGCAGGCCAGCCGATACCACTGGGCGCGCTGGCCGACATCCGTTTGGCCGAGACCCCGCCCACCGTGGAGCACGAAGACAACCGCCGCCGCACCTTTGTCTCGGCCAATGTCCGCCGCCGTGACGTGGCCAGTTTTGTGGCCGAGGCCCAACGTGCCGTGCAGCGGGAGGTTTCTTTGCCGGCAGGCTACGAGGTGAAGTGGGGAGGCGATTTTGAAAACCTCCAGTCGGCCAGTCGCCGCTTGGCCTTGATTACGCCCATCGTGTTGCTACTGATTTTTGGATTGCTGCACACCACTTTTCAATCCGTGCGGCTGGCGCTGCTGATCTTCATCGCCGTGCCGATGGCCGCTTCGGGCGGGGTATTCGCGTTGGCCCTGCGGGGAATGCCCTTCAGCATCTCGGCGGGCGTCGGTTTTATCGCCCTGTTTGGCGTGGCCGTGCTGAACGGCTTGGTGTGGGTCAGTGCGGCGGAGACGCTCCGCGGTAGCGGGTTGCCTCTGGCGACCGTGACCCGTGATACGGCCATGTCGCGTCTTCGCCCCGTGTTGATGACCGCCATGGTAGCCAGCCTCGGTTTCTTACCCATGGCCCTGTCGCAGAGCGATGGAGCCGAGATGCAGCGGCCTTTGGCCACGGTGGTGATTGGTGGGTTGATTACCTCGACGCTACTGACGACCGTGGTCGTACCGGCGATCTACCCTCTGTTTGTGCGGGGGCAAGCACCTCCAGCCTAAGGGCGACTTGGAAACGTTTGAGCCGGTGGGCAATAGCCCCGGTTCTTGCGCGTCTCACGGAACCAGGGCTATCGCCCATCGGCTCAGGCTCGACAGAAAGGGGTCTGCCCCACACGTGTTCGGCACAAGATTTTTATCAAAGACCTGCTCTACCCACAGGGAGTTTTCTGGCCCACGCTTGTCACGCCTAAATTTGTCGTGGTATTCTATATTTTGCAGTTTCTGAAAGAACGGCCGGAGGCCATTCTTTCAGAAGTAAATTGCTCTGAACAAAAAATGAAAACGTAAAAAATGCCAGACACGATTGTGGAGAGCCTCGCACAGTGGGCTGATTTTTGGCAGTGGTTGGAGATCCACGACGAGCATGCCGCGCACCATCGGGGGCAGCTTGAAGACGCTTTGCAGGTGCTGGAGGGCGACGCTGATTCGGCTATCGGCACACGGGAATCGCTGTCGGAAAATGTGGAACGCTGTCGCTACCAATTACTTAAAAAGCTGGCCGAACAGATTTCGGCGACGGATCAGGCCATGCTGGACCAACTCGATATGTTGGCCCATCGTTTGGCGGGGCGTGGCCAAAGACTCCCGCGCGGGCCTCGTGTGGCAATCCAGCAGGATACCAGCGCAGCAGTCGGTGAGGACTTGACCGAAGAGGAGATTGAGCGGTACCTGCGATCCGATGACGCCGCCGAGGAGCTTTTTCGGCGCGCCACTGAGCTGACCTGGCGCTGGTTCTCATGCGACCAGCATACGCTGCCTTTCCAGGGAAGCCCCGTGGAGCAGGACAGTTCCACGGCACAGCCCCTGGCGGAAAGCTCCAGCGCCCCACGGAAGCGAACCCACACCGTTCCTGCCGGGGGCAGGCTCGGCCGCCCTGCAAACCGGACGATGGTACTCTACACGCCGCTCTATTTGTCCAGTCACTGCGTTAATTATTGTTCGTACTGTGGCTTTCGTTTTGGCGAAGATATTGAGCGACGGCATCTGACGGAGCAGGAAGCCCTGGAGCAGGCGGACATCTTGGCGGCACGTGGTTTTCGCCATGTGTTATTGGTAGCCGGTGACTTCCCTAAGTTGACTTCCACCGCCTACTTCGCCAACATCATTCGCGCCCTGCAGCACATGGGCCTGGAGATTGCGGTCGAGATTGCGCCGCTCTCCACCGCCGGCTATGCGGAACTGGTCGAGGCCGGCGCGTGTGGCGTGACGCTGTACCAGGAGACTTACGACTCACGGCGGTATGCGGACTATCACTGGCGGGGCACCAAGGCCGCCTACGATTGGCGTCTGGAAGCGCCCGAGCGGGCGGCCGAAGCGGGGATGGCACGATTGGGGTTGGGGGTGCTGCTGGGCCTGGCCGAGCCCACCGCGGAGCTGGTGGCGTTGATCCGTCATGGCAGATACCTGCAAGCGCGGTTTCCACACCTCCAACTCAGCTTTGGTCTGCCGCGGATCCATGAGGCCCCGGGTGATTTTACGCCACCTTACGTGGTGGATGATGCGCTGTTCGTGCGGCTGTATGCCGTGCTGCGATTGGCCTTTCCGCGGGCACATTTGGTGCTGTCGACCCGTGAATCCGTCGACTTGCGGAGCAGATTGGCCCAGCTGTGCGTTACGCAAATGAGCGCTGGGAGCTCGACGGCGCCTGGTGGCTACGAGGCCGATCAAGGGGAACTAGACGGACCCGACCAAGCCGATCGGGAACAGTTCCCCATTGCGGACCACCGCCCGGTCAGCGAAGTCGACAGCTGGCTGGAGCAGCACGGATTCGCAGTTCGATGGGGTTTTGACTGATTCCCACGGCCCTGTTCCGGTCACTCCCACGTCCCTGCTTCCGTCATTCCTGCGTCCCTGCTTCCGTCATTCCTGCGTCCCTGCTTCCGTCATTCCCGCGTCCCTGCTTCCGTCATTCCCGCGCAGGCGGGAATCCAGAATCCCCTAACATGCATCCGACCGCTATGGAGTTCACTTGGTCCCATCGAAGAGCGGTCAGTTCTGAGACTCGCAACCCGGGGGGGGCCTTCGGGTTCGGGCCTTGTTTTTTGAGCGGGAAGCCCCACCTTGCCTTCCGTTCCTCCAGTAACCTGACGCTTGGTTCCCCAAGAGTTTACGTAAGGCTTATGTAAACTTTTCTGGATGTGGTGGTGCCCATGCCACGCCGTGCTCACGTCCTTTGCCACAACCGAGCATTGACGCCAGCATGCTTATTGCACGATGGCGACCCGTCAATTACCCTGCTGTGAGGAGGAAAGCAGGGTATACAAATCCCAGTTGTTGGCAGGTGACTCGTTTTGGGGGTGGTGGTATGGAACTTGGAAATTTGGTGCGGTTTTCGACCCATCCGAGACCATTTCGGGTCTGGGATACCTACTGTGCCAATCCGGACTGCGCGTGCCAGGCGGTCATCCTCACGTTCGAGGAGATCGCCGATTCAAAGCAATCTTCGGCCTCTCCGATTTCGTTCACCAGCAATGTCGATTTAAACAGCTGGCAGGAAAAGGCGCCTCCGCAGCGGTCGCCGCAAATTTCCGAGTGGGTGCAGGAGTTTTTAAGAAAGTGCCCGTCGGCTCGAAAAGCCCAATTCAGGTCGTCCTACGAAGAACATAAGCAAATGGCCAAGCGCAAAGCGGAGTGCATGCTGGACGTGGAGGACGTGCTGGGAGGAGCACTTATTTCGTACTGCACCATCGTAACCGAGCAGCAGGCATTGTCGGAGGGTGGTGATTCTTACACTTTCCGTTTCTATCATGAAGAACGCGAGTATCTGGTGGAGGATCGATATTGCGCGAATCCCCACTGCGATTGCCAGGCGGTACACCTCGAATTCTTCGAGGTCGTTTCCGCGGGCGATGGCAGGCAGTCGGCGGTGAAGGTCCATCAGCGGTTTTTGGGAAAGGTGACGTTCGCCGGGCAAGAGACGGTTGAGCAGCAGGTGACCTGCTCTCTGGCCACAGCGCGTGCCGTGTTGTCGGCTTGGTGCCAGGAGTGGTGCGAGCACGCGGAGATGCTCAAACACCGCTATGCGGAAGTAAAAGAGATTGGCCAGCGGAGTCTCGAGGCCGCGCCGCCGCAGCGGCTGGCCTCGCTCGAGGCGACGGCGGGCGCCAGTATTATTGGAGACGGACCGGCCGATGAGCGGCCGGATGCCAACGTCCGGGTGGGGCGCAATGCTCCCTGTCCTTGCGGCAGTGGGAAAAAATACAAAAAGTGTTGCTGGCGGGGGCGTGCCGCTTCGGTTTAGGTTCGGCCTCAGGGCCCCCTTGGTGGGTGGCACCCAACGCTGGTAACGATTTTAGTGGCAGCGTGCCAGCACGGTCACCTCGCTGTGACCGCACTTGTTCGCACTCCGGTCTTTTCTTGCACAGCCGGCAAAATTGCCTGAATCTACAAAAATTGGGAGTTGTTTCTCACGGAGGCACAGAGACACGGAGGCAGTCAAGTCGTTTCGGCTCTGCACTGCAAACGTTCCATTTCTCCGCTGCGGTGCCCGTATTTTCGGGGGCGACTTACAGGAATGTGCTAGCGCTGGGCGTGTTTTTCTGTGGTTGGTAGCGTGAGCCGCTCTGTGTCTCTGTGACTCCGTGAGAACAAATAAAACGAGCCCACTCTTGCACCCGGACATGGCAGCGGGCAGCCGCGCTGGATTCCCGCCACCCGCGTCATTCCCGCTTCGCTCGCATACGTCATTCCCGCCCCGGCGGGAATCAAGCCAACTTGCACTGCTACTGGATTCCCGCCTGCGCGGGAATGACTGCCCCCCCCCCATACTGCCCACAAAATCGTTACCAGCGTTGGGTGGCACCAATTGAGCCCTTCGTGCCGGCATTACTATCGGGGAACGCGATAAATTTAGCCGCCTAAACGATCCCTTTTGCCTTCCTGAGATGGCGGCCTCCGGCCGCTATCTCAGGAAGTGCAGTATTATTCCAACCTGGCTTCCAGCCAGTTGGCGTAGTCCCGCTCGTCACCGCGGTCGGCAAAGTCGGTTACCAAGGCAATTTGCGAAGCCGTGCCGAGCTTCACGGAAACTTCCTGCGGAGGGTCGCCGCCGCGCATCACGGGGCTGCTGAAGGCAAGTTCCCAGCTGCTCTGCTGGCGGAGGTAGACACGATAGTGGACGCTGCCCTGCCCTCCTCCAGCCGCGTCATCCAGCCCAAGCTGAGCTTTAAAACGTCGCCAGCGACCAGTTGTTGGGGCCCGTGCATCCCCCTCCGCGGGAGCCAGATCGTAAGTCAATCGAGAAGCCGTCTGCAGACCCAAACCTTTGGCATATGTCTGACCCTGCGAGGTGAGCGGCCCTCCTAATACGTTTTGGTCCAACTTGAATGACCAAGGCATTTCTAAATACGGTATGTGTTCGTACTCGAGGACCGGTAAATCCGATAGATACACAGCGGCAGTTTGCAACGATCGCAAATAGCTAAGATCACCTAGCCGACCAGCGAACCCGGCAAACCCACATGACAATTGGATTTGTACCTGTTGCTCTGGGGCCACAAATTTTTCTGCTACCAAGAGCGAGCCATCACTCCAACCGGCGTGGAGATTTTTTGCTCCCAGTTTAGGCGTTGTGTTCCTGAACGTGATGGCAGTTACTTTTGGCAGCGGGAACTCGATTGGTTCCCTGGAAAAATCTGGCTGGAACCGGACGACGGTGCCGATCGCCCCACATGTTCCCGCCAGTGTATCGCCGCTGTCCAGCAGCAGCCGATCCTTGTCGGGAGCGGTATGTGGGAGTTGCCTGCGGTGCCGGGCAGGTTGTGCGTAGTCACCGGCCGGATGGAACCAGACCCTGCGGAGCTGCCTGCGCGGGAAACGAATTTCTCCAAACAGCTTGGTGCGGGCGGTGACTGTCTGCTCATTCAGTGTGACTGCCGGCTCGCCAGTCCAGGAATCTGTTAGTGCAATTCGACTCCCATCGACAAGGATTACGTAGCTGGCCGCCGGACTCGGCGGTAGGGTGGACCAACGGATAAGTTTTTTCCAACCAACCTTTCGGGTTTGAGTCGGGCACTCAAAGAGCAAGTTCCCTGCTGAGGTGGTTCCTAGCAATGCGGCCTGCACGGCCTCTGCTCCCACCCGCTGGAGCACCTGCGGTTCTGCCTGGGCCGGCGATCGTGGGCTCATACCAAGCAGCACGAAGAGCACGACCACAAAAATGCGCTGGTTCAACATGGGTTTACCGCTGCAGGATGGGCAGGTAGTTCTCGGGAATTTGCAGCACGATGCAGGCCATGGCCGTGCCGTATTCGCTGCAGATGGCATCTTGCCAGGCGCCGCGACTGTCTTGACGGCGGATGAAGTCATCGCGGACGGCGGGGAACCATTGTTGGAAGCGGTCGCCACCGGCATGCCACATGGCCTGCGCGGCGTAATAGTGGGCGTAAAAAAAGTAGGCTTCGGCGCCCGGTCGTTGGTTACCGGGAGCAAACCCCGCCACATAATCCAAGCCGCTGTCGAGCTCTTCCCCTGCGTAGATACCCGCATTGTACAGGGCCACCACTGCGGCCGCCGACCGGGCAAATTGACTGTCTGTGTTCTGCTCCAGCATATAACGAAATCCCCCGTCTGGATTTTGACAGGATTTGATATAGGCCACCGCCCGCTCAATCGCCCCGCGGGGTACGGCGATTCCCGCATTCCGCGCGGCCCGCAGGGCCATCACCTGACACGCTGTGACCGACAGGTCGGCATCTTGAGCGGTCGGCTGATACCGCCAGCCCCCGGCCTCATTTTGGGCGGCCAGGATGATGTCCACGGCCTGGCCCAGCCTGTCCCGCAACTGGGGCTGACGGGCCATGCCATACACTTCCGCCAGTAAGAGTGTGGCAAACCCATGTCCATACATGGGGCCTCGGCTGCTGGCGTCGGCGGCCATGAGAAACCCGGTGGCGTCGGCCTGCGCCAGTAAATAGTCCAGGCAGCCACTAATTTGAGCGGCATATTTTCCCCGGGTGGGTGTGCTGCCGTGGGCCACAAAGGCCAGGCCCACCAAACTGCACACACCCACGTTCCGAGCGTAGCCGCTGGTGCCAAAGGAGCCGTCCTCTTGTTGGCGGCTGGCTAAAAAATCCAAACCACGTGTTACCGCGGCTGTGGCTGGCGGGGTGATGCAGGCGGCGGTGTCGTCAACGGGCGCTGCGCAAAGCGGTCGGCTGAGCAGGCAGCTGGCCACCCACAGGCCCCCAACCAGGCGCGGCAAGGAAATCTTATTCATGGTGGATTGGGTGCTGGTAAGTTATTGCCCTTTGCGCTGCCAATGAGCCAAGGGCGCCCAACGGAAGCCCGTATTTGGCAAGCAAAATGCTAGCGGTAGGTTCATTGGCGCGCAGACATCCATAATAGGCAACTTATCACTTGTTTTCTCGGCCAGCAATGCTGTACGTCATTGTTCCGGCGATGGGTCTGAAACCCTCGCCTGCAAGCGAAACCTTTAGGTTTTACTTTTTTTGGGTGTGTTGAGTGGGTGCCACTGCTGGCTTGTCCAGCAGTGTGAAGCGGGTACCCAGTATCCACTGCTGGACAAGCCAGCAGTGGCACCCCAGGGCTGGATTTGTCAAAATGCTGTCGTGAAATTTTCAGGATGCATCGAGT
>CAMYJY010000010.1 GCA_947258835.1 uncultured Pirellulales bacterium | reverse complement strand
ATCCCAGCACCGCACTGGAGGTGTTCAGCGGCCGCGAAAAATGGCAGCACGCAACGGTATTGGGACGTGCAGTAAGCATTGCTGAAGATCTGAAAAACAAACACCCCCAGGGCCGGTAGCAAGACAAAAACAACCAGGACGTAAGCGACCACCCACCATCGATTGCGGACCGCGGCGGCGGCTAACCCCTCCGCCAGCGCGATCGGAATGGCCCGCATCCGACGGCTGGGAAAGAAGATTGCCGTCGCCACCAAGTTAAAGTTGAGATGCACCAGCGCCACGATCAAGCCCGCCTCACCCGCCACCAGCGCCGCCATCAAGGCCGTGATCGTGGTGCCGAGATTCGCTCCCATCATGATGGGAAACGCAGCTTCCAGTTGCAAGATTCCCGCGCCCAGCATGGGAATCAGCAGCGAGGTCGTAATGCTGGAAGATTGCACCGAGACGGTGATCAGAATCCCGATCACCAGACCCAACAGGCCACTGCGGCACAACGCGTGGTTCAGCATGTGCTCGATACGCGAGGCCATCAGCAGCCGCATGTTCCGGGTGATTAGCGTCACGGCCAGCACAATCAGCACCAAAGCCAGGAGCAGGAGTGCGAGAGCCAGCCACCCCCCCTCCAGGCCGATCCCCTCGCAGGCATCATGGATTTGCCGCGAGACCGACTTGACCGCTGTTTTGAGAGGATTCGGCAATTTGCCGCCTGCACCAGGAGTCAGCCAGCCGGCCAGCGACGTGGCGGATCTTTGCAGGACGTGTGTCGCCAGCTCCAACGGGAACAGCAGCAGTACGGTCAGCAAATTGAAAAAATCATGCACCGTCGCGCCGGCAAACGCGCGGCGAAACTCTTCGCTCTGCGTAATGCACCCCAGAGAAACCAACGTGTTGGTAATCGTGGTCCCAATATTGGCGCCCATGATCATGGGCACCGCGATCGAGAGCGGCACTTGCCCGGAACCGACCAGTCCCACGATCGCGGCCGTGGTCACGGATGAACTTTGTACCAGCACCGTGGCCAGAATGCCGACACTCAGGCCGGCAAAGGGATTGGTCACCCGGGCAATCAGCTGATCGGCTGTCTCTTTGCCCACCGTCTGGAACGAGGTTCCCAGCAAATCGATGGCCAGCAAAAAGGCAAACAGCAATAACAGAATCAACAGCAGCCGCGGATGAAGGAACCACCACCGCTGCGCGGTAGAGCCTGCCCCCGGTTGGGACGGGGGGTCGCTGGCCTTAGCGAGCTTCCGCTCAGACGTCATTGCCCCGCTCCCATGGGTCGCTGCACGATGTGCAAGCACTAGATAATTTCAGTGTGCGTGGCACCCAACGCTGGTAACGATTTTAGTGGCAGTATTGGGGAGGTTCCAGTCATTCCCACGCAGGCGGGAATCCAGTAGCAGTGCCAGTGGTCTAGATTCCCGCTTGCGCGGGAATCACGCAGGAGTGCGGCTGGAATCCAGCGGAGAGCCTGGTGCAAACTTGCTCCTTTTCTTCTTCTTCAGAAAATCGTTACCAGCGTTGCGTGGCACATAGCCTTACGAAGAAGCCGTAGGCGCGGCCGTGCTGCTGAGCTGCGCCAAAACTTGAATCACTCCATTCAAGTGGGCCAAGCGAGGACCAAACCGATCCACGAATTCATTGAGTACGAATTCTCCCTCTTCCATGTCTTCCGCCGTGTCGCAAATCTCGTCGGTGATCCGTTCCAGGTATTGCAACTGCACACGACTTAACGACTCGGCCGCCTCGCGGCAATTCTCGGCCAAACTGGGATTCGCCGTCCGCCACTGCTGGAGTTCCTGCGCCCGTTGTTTCTGGTTGGTCGCCATCACGCCGACGAGCTCTTCTAAAATTTCGTTCGTACGATCCTGGGCCGCCAGTACTTCCCGGAGCAACTCATTGTGCTCGGCGTGAGAATGGTATGAGGTTTCACTAGTGTTCCCAGCAGAAACATCTAGCTGCGAAAAAATTGGTGGTGCCGACTGTTGACCTTGAGACATCGAAGTGTCGTTCCTTTCTGAACACGAGTCTGTTGCTCGCGATTAGCTCAGCGTTACTGGGCAACTGCTCCATGAGCGGTTACTGACGTACCTAGATTATCTTTATAAAACCATCCCGACGCAAGGTGCTAGCACGAAAGTTGAGCGAGTACGGGGAAACACCACCACCCAGCCGAACAGGACGCTGCCGGCAAGCAGGAAGCTGCTGGTTTGCTTAGGGGCAAAATTTGTCGTATTTGAGTCAAGTTTGCAAGCGACCAACGGGAGCGGGCCCATGACTTCTGAGCGGTAGCTCACATTGGTTCGAGGCCCGGACCTCGCTGGACTCTTCTCACTATTCTAATGGAACTTGAGAGAATATCCAGCATTCTGCAGTTCCGGAGCGGGTCGGACCCGGATTAAAGTCTGCCGTGACCCAGGTTCGATGGAGGGGATACCGAGAGGGGATTGCACTGCAGTCCCATGATTCCCATGCTACCCAGGAAGGGCTCTACTGCATGGACGTCCCGACGTCTAAATCCTTGCCAGCCTTTGGCTTCCTGACCGTCGTCGAAGATCCACAGCACGGCTTTTTTGGGGGCTATTTGGTGCTGTCGGAGCTTGGTCGGCCCTTGGAATTCCACTGTTCTACGCCGGTGCAGCCGAATCAGGCCCAAAAAATTTTATATGGTGCCACGTTACGGTCGTACATTTTAGGCGAACTAATCGGGCAGACGCTGCTGGCAACGGCCCAGCTGCCCGTGCTGGCGGTGCTGGCAGACCAAGTGGAAATGCTCAGCCTGGCCCTGCTGCGTCCAGAGACGCTGGCTTATGTGACCCCCCTGCCAGCTGCTGCGGAGGTCCCCTGCCAGGGGCCGCGGCCAGCGGAAGAAAAAGCCGCTCCCGAGCTGGTTTTAGGAACATGGCGCTTGCAGGGAAGCTCCAGCTGTTCCTGGCAGCCAGACGCTTTGGCCGCTGAGCTGGCTCCCCTGATCCGCCATGTGGACCTGGCAGAACCCTTTGCCAGAATTCGTGGAGCCATTCAAGAAGCCCAGCGCATCAGTACCCCACCTGCCGACGAGACTTATGGATCTGCCGCAGCCTAGTATACTCCCACGGATCCAGACGCAGGCCGCGCTGACGCTGCGTGCTCCGACAACCGCGCTGCTGGACTGGCGCCTGGAGGCGCCGGCCGCGGTCAGCGTGCCGTTGCCACCGCCCCAGGTGCAGTGCGTGGGCTGTGTCTTTCCCGAGGGCCAGGCCGAATTGACCAAGCATCGGCCCGACGTTTCGCTGTCGGTGGCGGGCCTGTCCCACGCGGTAGGTGTCCAGCGATCAGCAAACATGGCAGCACGCAACGATGGAGGGGCCTGCCATAATACGCCCGCGCCTCCTGCCGCGGGCACCTTGCCTACCGGCCAGGCATCCGCTGGCACGCGGATTCGCCCGCCGGCCGATGTCGTCAAGCTGGAAGATCGCCTGCTGTACCTGTTGCAACCGCCTCTGGAGCATATCTTTGCGAGCGAAGCACTCGCCTTTCCCTTCCACCCATTTCCCTACCAGTTGGACGGCATTGCCTTTTTGTATCCCCGCCATGAGGCGGTGCTGGCCGACGAAATGGGGTTGGGCAAAACCATGCAGGCCATTGTCGCGATGCGGTTGTTGGCCCATCAGGGACACCTGCAACGCACCTTGATTGTGTGCCCCAAGCCCTTGGTCACCAATTGGCAGCGTGAAATTTCCCTCTGGGCCCCAGAGCTGCCGGTGACCACGATCACTGGCAAACAAGCGCGTCGTCACTGGCTGTGGGACCAGGCCAACCATGGTGTGCTGCTGGTGAACTATGAGTCCCTGCTGCGCGACTCCCGGCAGGCGGTGGCCGTGTCGCGCCCCTTTGATTTAATGATCATCGATGAGTCGCAGCGCATCAAGAATCGCCTCAGCACCACCAATGAAGTCATCTGCTCCATCCCACGTCAAAGAAGTTGGGCCCTCACCGGCACTCCCATTGAAAACAGTGCTGAGGACTTGGTGGGTATTTTTCAGTATGTCTCGCCGGGGTGCTTGCGGCCCCAGATGAAGGTGCCTGCCATTCGGCGTGCGGTGCAGGACCATGTTCTCCGCCGCAGTAAAGATCAGGTCGATATTGACTTGCCCCCCAAAATGTTTCGCGATGCGGACGTCGAACTCTCGCCCGAACAAAAACAGGCTTATGAGCGGGCCGAGGAAGAAGGTGTTGTCGAACTGAACCAAATCGGCAGTCGGTTGACCATCCAGCATGTCTTTGAGTTGGTACTACGTCTCAAGCAGATTTGCAATTTTGACCCGGTCACCGGGGCCAGTTCCAAATTGGACCGCCTCCAAGCCGACCTGGAAGAGTGTGCGGCCAGTGGACGGAAGGCGATTATCTTCAGCCAATGGGTCCACACGATCGAAAAACTCCGCGATGCGCTGCAGCCGTTGGGCCCTCTCGAGTACCACGGCAAGATTCCATCCGCGCGGCGCGACGGTGTGATCGAATCCTTCCGCAAGGATCCCACGAAGCACGTGTTGCTCATGAGTTACGGGGCTGGCAGCGTGGGACTCAATCTTCAATTTGCCGGCTATGTCTTCCTATTTGACCGGTGGTGGAATCCGGCCGTGGAGGATCAGGCCATCAATCGGGCGCATCGTATCGGGGCCGCCGGCCCCGTGACCGTCACACGATTCCTG
This sequence comes from uncultured Pirellulales bacterium, assembly GCA_947258835.1. Lineage (GTDB taxonomy): Bacteria > Planctomycetota > Planctomycetia > Pirellulales > Lacipirellulaceae > Bythopirellula. The sequence continues at coordinate 12,547 of CAMYJY010000010.1, read as the reverse complement.
GCCACCGGCACGATTGAGCAGCGGATCCATGCCGTGTTGGAGGAAAAGCGGGAGCTGTTCCAGGCCGTGTTTGATCCGGATGCCGACCCGACCAGCAAACTGGGCCTATCACGGGAAGACATCTTTGGACTCTTCCAGCTCAACTTCCCGGACGCAGCCGACCAGGCGGCCTAAGGCCTTCTATAATCGCTACCGCCGGTGCGATCCTCACGCAAGTTGAGCTGACCCAGGGACAGCAACCTCGGAAAGGTTTGCCCAACCCCTCGGCGTGACCCATGTTTCGGTAGTGGGCAGCAAAAAATGTCTTTCAGCATCTGCACTGGCAGTCCTACTGGGGAGTATGGGCTGTCGTGACGGAGCTGGCCGGGAGTAGGCAGATTTCCGCAAGCGGGGTCTGCCTACTTTCTTTTCTGCAGTTTCAGAAAAAACGGCCGGAGGCCGTTCTTTCTGAAGTCCATTGATCTGACCAGGGCCCAGGGTAATAAGCCGCCCGGGATCCGACGCTTTTGGCAGCTAGCACTTTGCCCGCACTCGGCTTCATGAGCCAAATTTGGAAGTACCGAATTTCTTTCCCCAAGCCTTTTTTCAGGGGATACTCTTAGGACCCCCAAAATTGGGCTACAGCGCACGCCGTGCCGTGGCCGATAAAAGGGGTACAAAGGTAACGGGAGGGTGAAACACGTATGTGTTTTGCTTCAGGATAGAGATCATGGCAAGACGACGGATCGACTTGCCATGATCTTTTTTATTGACAGGAAGCGCAGGACCTCGGTCAGCAGCACACGAAACTTCCGTCCTACCGGTTGCAGGCGGTGGATGTTTTCGTCACCGTTCTCTGCTGCTAGCAGCCGTGTCGAGCCAGAGACTACGAGCCGCCGGCTTGCTCCCGGAGCTTGTCCGCCAAGGCTTCGGCGTCCTGGCGAAAGACGAACAGCCCCGTTTTCAGCGTCAGGCTTTTTTCGATCATCTGGAGTGCCTGCTGAGTGTTTCCTTGGTCTTCCATGATGCGGGCAATCAAATAATACGAATCCGGAGGTAATTGGCCTGCCGCTTCGATGCCCTTCCGTAACGCCTGCTGCGAGTCGGCCGCGCGTCCCAGCCGATGCAGTACCCAGGCCCTGGTAATATTGACCTGCCCATTTGTGGGGTACTGGCCGGCGTTAATCTCCGCATAACTCAGCGCTCGCTCTTGATCCTTGACCGCTTCGCTGTCGATCAACATCAAGGCCAACAGGTCAATGGCCTGGGCGTGGCGTGGTTGGATGCTCAGTGCTTTTTGCAGGGCCTGTTCGGCACGCGCGGAATCCCCTTGCAAATGGGCCACCACGCCATCCAGTACCAAACCTGCCAGGGAGTTGGGCGCCTGCTGGCGGAGCGCGGCGGCGACCTGCTGGGCCTGCTCTAGTTTCTCCTGCGAGATCAACCACACCGCATAAGCCTGGGCCGTTTGTTCGTTATCGGCCTCTTCCTGATAAGCCGCTTCGTAGGCCTGGCGCGCCTCTTCCTGCGCGCCCGTCTGGCTAAACAACTGGGCCAGGGAAATCTCGGGGTGGGGCAACTTGGGATTCAGTTTTCGGGCCTGGATAAATTCCGCGCGGGATGCCTGGTGCTGTTCCAGGCGAAAGAGTGTGAGTCCCAAGCGGGCGTGGGCGATGGCGTTTTGGGGATCGATCTCCACCCACTTGGTCAGCAATTGCTGGGCCTGGTCCCACTGGCCGCGACGCTCGGCAACTGCCGACTGGCCCGCCAGGAGGCGAATCTTAAAATTGCGTTTCCGCTTGGCATTTTCTTGAAAATTTGCGACCAAGGGTTCTGCCTTTTCAAATAAGGCATCCGCTTCGGTGGTGCGATTGCCTCGGTAGGCCTGGTCTGCCAAGATTAAATAAGTTTCCGGGTCGGTGGGGTTTTCGACAACCGTGCGATCGAGCAAGGCGCGGACAGCCGCCACGTTCCCGGTTAACGTCTGCATTTTGGCCATCATCAGATTGACGGGCGGTAATTTGGGATACTTCTTTTTGGCCCGCTTCAGGAACTCCACGGCGGCAGCACCATCGCGATTGCGAAAGCGCTGGATCGCGGACTCAATTTCGGGATAGCGCTGATCTGCCAGCGAAACGGCATCCCCAATCAGGAATTCCGGCGTCAGTAAATTTTGCTGGCCCGTTTGCTGCTGCGCGAAACCAGCCGGCGCTATCGCCACCCAGCCCAGCAGCAACAGGAGGCCCCGCCTGAGGCACGGTTTCAATTGCTGGGCGCGCCGGCCCTTCCATTGCTGATTGGTATCCATGGAGTTTCCTCAAACGGGGGGCAAAGCTGTTACAAGTTTGGACGGGTCAGGGCCCGCCGCCGTGGCGCCGCCCGCAATTCATTCTAATGCAAGCTGGCCCGGATGGCAGGGGATAAGTTGCTGGCGTGGCAGCCGCGCGAGCGGATCCTACCGGCAAATTATCGGCTTTTGCCGGTCGTGCCAGTTGGTGTGCCTGACGCTCGACTCGGAGGTACGAGCAGCCTATAGTAAAGCCAGGCGGCCGGGCCTGACCCCGGCTCGCTCTGGGGCGCCGGCCGAACTGCCGCGCGGAATGCAGGGATCCAGCCTACGAGCAGGGGATTTTGAACCACGACGCAACAACGGAAACGACGAATCAACAAACGAAAAATAAGTCCCTGTTCGTCGTTGCGTTGTTTCGTTGTGGTTCCTTTGCTGCCGCCGGGTATCGTTTTAGTAGAACGGGGCCATGAAATTTTCCTGCTGCATCAAGTCGTAGGCTGGGGCGAGAATTTTGAACCACGACGAAACCACGAAAACAAGGAACCCAGTTTGCTGGTTGGGCCTGTTTTAACCCGTGAATTAACCACCGCGCCGCGCAGTCCGCGTTTGTATATCGTGCGTGCCGGCTATGTTGCTGCGCTGTTTGGGTTGGCCTTTACGGCCTGGCTGATTCTTTCCCAGCAGGTCCGTGGCCTGGCCGATCTGGCTCGTTTTGGTGGGGCCATTTTTCAGCTGCTCGCTCCGCTGCAGCTGGCGATTGCCGTTGGCTGTTCCGCGCTCTGGACCGCGGCGGCCGTGGCGGAGGAGAAAGATCGCCGCACGCTGGACTTGCTCCTGATGACCAACCTCACCAATGCCGAGTTGGTGTTGGGGCGTTTGCTCTCCAGCATGTGGCAGGTGTGGGGGGGGATTGTGGCCGCGGTGCCGCTGCTGTTGGCGTGCTCTCTGCTGGGCGGAATTTCCCACGGCCAGGTCCTCCGGGTGGTGGCCGTGACGCTGGCGGCCGCCTGCGTCGCTGGCAGTTTGGGCTCGACCATCGCCCTCTGGCGGGAACGAACATTTCAGTCCTTGGCTTTGACGGCTCTGTTGCTGGTCCTGTGGTTGATCGGAGGCGAAGTCGTGCATAGCGGCACGCTCGGCGCCAGCTGGTGGGGCGTGTCCGTCGTGGATTGGGCCGCGGCCATCTCACCCCTCCGTGCACTCCGCGCCGCCTTGCTGCCACTGTCGGCTTCCTCCGCGGTGTGGCCCTGGTGCCGGGATCCGGTTCAGTTTTTTCTGGGGACTGCGACTTGTCTGGTGGTGCTCCTCAATCTGTGGGCCATCCTCCGTGTGAGAATTTGGAATCCAACGCCAGCCGCCGAGCAGCGTCCCGCGTCCGCCGTGACGCGGCACAGCCGCTCCACGTCCCCCGGCCGACAAAAGTCGCGCGCCGTGTGGGACAATCCGATTCTGTGGCGAGAAATCCGCACTTGGGCCTACGGCAAAAAAATCATTCTGATACGTCTGGCGTACTTCCTCCTGTTCGCCATTTGCACGCTCGGTCTGCTTTCCCGGCTGTCGCAGGAACCGGCCCAGTATGCGGCCACCATGCTCCACACAGCCGCTCAGCCCTTGGTGCCACTGATCGTGTTAGGCTTTGTCTTAGTCAATGCCCTCGCCGTCACCTCTTTGACCGTCGAGAGGGACCTCCGGGCCCTCGATCTACTGCTCGTCACGGACCTCACTCCCCAGGAGATTATTTTCGGTAAACTGGGGGGGGTGTTTTACAATTCCAAAGAGATGGTCCTCCTGCCGATCGGTCTCTGCGGAGTGCTGTGGCACTACGAACTGCTGACTACGGAAAATTTTGTCTTCCTGACGTTGGCCATGCTGGTGCTGTATGCGTTTGTGGCGATGGTCGGTATCCACGTCGGGATGACCTATACGGAATCCCGCACGGCGGTGGGGGTGAGTCTGGGGACCGTGCTGTTCTTGCTCTTGGGCGTTGCCGTGTGCATGCGGATGATGCTGGCGTTCCAGAGCTCCTTTCACTATCAACTTCAGGCCTTTATCGCCTGTATGGTGGGGGGCGGGGCGGCCTTGTACCTGGCCTTGGGGAGGCGGAATCCCTCCGCGGCCATTGGTCTGGCCTCTTTCCTGGCCCCCTGTTTGACGTTTTATGTGATTACCAGTTTTTTAAATCACAATTTTGGATCTGCTTTTTTCGTGACCGTCGCCACCTACGGGTTTGCCACCGCGGCGCTGTTGATACCCGCGCTGGATGAATTTGATGTGGCGACTGGGCGGACAACCAGGCTGTAGGGCAACGGAAGTCGTGATACTGCTGCAAGAATTTGGTCCGCTACTGGCCGCCATGATACTGCTGCTTGCCAGTTCGGCGTTTTTCTCGTGTAGCGAGGCGGCGCTCTTTTCTCTGCAGGCCGATGACCGGCGGACCTTGAAGCGGGGTTCCGCCTCGCAACGGACCGCCTCGCGGTTGCTCAATCAGCCGGAGCGGCTGTTGATGGCCATCCTGTTTTGGAATTTGATCATCAACATTGTCTATTTTGCCTTGGCTTCGGTGATCAGCATCCACCTCCAACGGCAGCAGCGGCCGACCGAAGCCGGCCTCGTGGCTCTCGGCTCCCTGCTGTTGATCATTCTCTGTAGCGAGATGGTCCCCAAGACGGTGGGAGTGCTCATGCCTCGTTTGGTCACGCGCTGGATTGGCCTGCCCCTCACGACGGCCGTACGCGCCTTTGAGCCACTGTCCCCTCTGTTCTCGGCCCTGAACTTAGCAGCGAAACGCCTCCTTTTTCCTCGTTTTCAGGCAGAGCCGTATCTGGCACTCACCGATTTGGAGCAGGCGATTACCCTCTCCACGGCCGATGAAGAACTGGCGGCTCAGGAGCGGTTCGCGCTGCAAAACATTGTGCGTTTATCGGATCTGCGGGCTGAAGAATTGATGCGCCCGCGAAAACAATATCAGTCGTTTGCGCCTCCGGTGAGTCTGGACGTGCTCGGCGGTCGTCCTACCCGCAGTGGCTATATTCTGGTCACCGAGCCGGATAACGATGAGATCGTGGGGGCGATCAGCTTGCGGCATTTGCCGCTTGTGCCCCGGAATCATCTGGAGGAATTTGCCCAAGCGGTCGTTTACGTGCCCTGGTGTGCCACGGTGGCTTCCGTATTTGATCAGTTGCAGACGCAGCAGCGCGAGGTGGCGGCGATTATCAACGAGTTTGGTGAAACCATTGGTATCGTGACTCTGGAAGACCTGCTGGAAGATATTTTCGAGGACCAAACCAGCCGCAGCGCACGATTACTGAAAACCTCCTCCATTCGCCAGCTGGAGGATGATCTGTGGCAAGTTACCAGCATCACCACGCTGAGGCGACTGGGCCGCCATTTTAACGTGGACCTCCCTGCCACCAAGAGCATGACCGTCGCTGGTATTGTCCAGGAGTTGTTGGGCCGTATCCCCGTGGTGGGGGACCAAGTCCACTGGCACCGCTTTCATTTTCATGTCGTGGCCGCCGACGAATTGGGCAGTATCCTGGTCGAACTTCGCTGCGTGGATCCGCGGCAGGAGCAGGTATGATTTTTAGTTTTCTCCTGATGGCTGTCGGCCTGCTGCTCAGCGGCGTCTATAGCGGTTCGGAAACAGGCTTCTATCGCGTCACCCGCGTGCGCTTGGCCATCGAAGCACTTGCCGGAAGTTGGCTGTCGAGGGCCCTGTTGTGGCTCTCGCACCAGCCCTCCCTGTTCGTGGCGACCACCTTGGTGGGCAATAACGTGGCCAACTACGTGACTTCCCTGGCCGTGGTGATGGCGTCGCAGCAGATGGTCCCCGAGGGGGGAATCGCGGTGGACTTGCTGGGACCGATTGTGATCGCGCCGGTGATTTTTTTGCTGGGAGAACTGCTTCCCAAACACCTGTTCCTGGCGGCCCCCAACCGACTCTTGAAGAGGTGCGCTCCTTTCCTGCTCGTATGTACTTGTGTCTTCGCCCCACTGACCTTGGTGTTATGGGGGTTTAGTCGACTTTTGCAGCTGCTCTCGGGCTCTTCGCCCCAAGAATTGCGGTTCAAGCTGGCCCGTCGCGAACTGGCGGAGCTCTTGACCGAAGGGCATGAGGCGGGCATTCTCCGGCCAGCCCAACAATCGTTGGCCCAGTCGATGTTGGCGGTTGCCGGCTTGCCCGTGAAACGCTTTGCTGCCCCCACCGGACGCGTGGCGCGGGCCACCACGACGATGAGCAAGAGTGATGTGCTGCGCATTGCCCAACGCCATCAACGGACGTTGTTGCCCGTGGAAGATACCCGCAATGGCCGTCGTTTGGTGGGCTATCTCCGGATGATGGATTTGTATCTGGACAAATCCCCGCAACTGCCCCCCCCCAAACCTCTGGTGGTGCTGCAGGAAGATCAATCCTGGCTCTCTGCCTTGCGCTTGCTGCGCCAAACCGAAGATGCCTTGGGGCACGTGGTGGACCGGCAAGGCAATACCGTGGGCTTTCTTACCGGCAGAGAGCTACGACTCGCACTGCTACGGACAGCTTAGCTGCTCGTTTTTTGATACCCGAGCGATTTAAAGATCGATAGCATTTCTTCAAAATTAATAAATCGCCGGCGGTGCTGCGACTTGTATTGGTCAATCGCCTTGGCCAATTCCGCGGCGTCCGGTGAGAGCAGATCATGGCTGTTGGCGAACTGACGCCGCTCGGCACTCCCCGGGCGACCAGGATTGACGACTTGACGCCGGTCGACGAATGCCGGGACTGCGGGGTTGGTGAAGGCGGGGACAGAAGGATCGGCAGTGCTAGACATCAACAGGCTCCCGGGCGGGCCAAGGGAAGGGAAAGGACATCTGCTGCCAAACGCCACAACAGACGCTGATGAAACATAGCTTATTATTGAGGACGCGGCGAATAAATTTCGGTAGTTCCAAATTTGGCCAATGCAGCCGACCCGGGCAAAGTACTAGCTGCTAAAAGGGCCGGTTCCCGGGCGGCTGATTGCCCCAGGCCCTGGCGGGAACGGGCGGGAATTTGGAAGCACTGAATTTCGGCCGCCCGCAAGCGGGTAACAGATGGTAACGATGGTAACGATGGTAACGCGCGAATGTTCCCTGTTGTTTCCCATGGTTTTCCTTTAAGATCAGGGCTCGAGGAAAATAATTTTCCAGATGTAGGAACTGTGCCGTGAAAGCGTCCAGACCGTTGATTGTCGGTGAAGTCCTGGTGGACCAATTTCCCTCGGGAAAACGTGTCCTCGGTGGCGCCCCCTTGAACGTGGCCTGGAATCTCCAGGGATTGGGATGGCAGCCGCTGTTGGTCTCGGCGGTGGGGGCAGACGCGGCTGGCCGCGAGATTCGCGACGCCATGCGAGCCTGGGGAATGGATACGACGGGTCTCCACATCTCGGAACAATTTCCCACCGGCCGGGTGCACGTTACGTTTCAGGACGGCGAGCCCAGTTTTCAGATTCTCGATCACCAAGCGTATGACGACATCCGCGCTCCCGACCTGCACGCGGTGGGGGGCGATTTTTCGCTCCTCTATCAGGGCAGCCTCGCCTATCGGCACGCGGCATCCCGATCCGCCATCCGCTCCCTGATGGAACAGGGCGATCTGCCTCGCTTTGTCGACATCAACATCCGTCCGCCGTGGGTGCGGCGGGAGCTGGCAGCCGAGCTGCTGGAAGATGCGCAGTGGATCAAGCTGAATCGTGACGAACTGTCCTATCTGGCCGACACCCCCTGCCACACCCGGCTACAAATTGTAGACGCCGTGGCCACTCTCAGACGCCAGTATCGTGGGCAACAGTTCTTTGTGACCTGTGGGGCGGGGGGCGCTTACGCCATGGACGAAACGGGCGAGGTGGTGTTCGTGGAAGCGCCGCCACTCGAGCCGTTCGTTGACGCTGTTGGTGCGGGGGATGCTTTTGCCTCCGCGGTGATCGTGGGCATCGCTCGCGGTTTGCCGCTGGATACAATTTTGACCACGGCAGTGGTCTACGCTTCCCAAACCTGCACCTTGTCGGGAGCTACCTGCACGGACCCGGCGCATTACACCCTGCCCGAGATCAAGGGCTAACAGATACTCTTAGGCGTTGGGCAGCTGAGAACTTACCAATCAACAGCCCCTGGAGTCGCTTCAATGGGATCTTCGATCACGCGGCAGGTAAAAACTTACCTGCCGCTCGCCTTATAGACGGAACCTATTCACCTCTCCCCGGCACAAAAACCCATGACACCACAACAGTCTCAGCCCACGCACGTTGCCGTGGATGGCCAGCCAACCGACCGCGGAGGCAATCTCAAAATCATGCTGATTAGCTTGCACGGGTTGATCCGCGCGGGGGAGCCGGAATTGGGGCGTGATGCGGATACCGGTGGCCAAATCAAGTACGTGCTGGAACTGGCCCGAGAGTTCGCCAAGCAGCCGCGCGTGCGGGAAGTCGAGTTATTGACCCGTCAAATTATCGATCCCAAAGTTAGTGACGATTACGCCCAGCTCGAAGAACCCATCGCCGCGGGGGCCAAAATTGTCCGGATACCCTTTGGCCCCAAACGCTATCTCCGCAAGGAGTCGTTGTGGCCGTATATTGAGATGTTCATCGACCAGACGCTGGCCCATTGCAAGCGCAGCGGGTTGCCAGACGTCATCCACGCGCACTATGCCGATGCGGGCCTAGCCGGCGCCCAGCTGGCCCGCCTGCTGCGGATCCCCTTTCTCTTCACCGGACACTCACTGGGCCGTGTCAAACGCCAGCGGCTTTCCCTGGGCAAAGTAAATACCGAGGCCCTGGAAAAAAAGTACAAGTTCACCGCCCGCATCGAGGCGGAGGAGATTGCGCTGGAGACGGCTACGATGGTCGTCACCAGCACCCACCAGGAAGTCGAGCAGCAGTATGCGTTGTACGACCATTACGTCCCCTCGCGGATGGAGGTCATTCCACCCGGCGTGGACTTGTTTGCCTTCTCGCCGCGCGGGGACGACTGGCAGACCCCGGCGATCGCGGAGGGGTTGAGGCACTTTCTTCGCGATCCTCACAAGCCGATGATTCTCACCCTCGCACGGCCCGATGAACGTAAGAACTTGGAAATGCTGGTGCGGGTTTTTGGCGCAAGCGAGGAGCTCCAGCAACGCGCCAATCTCGTCATGGTGATGGGAACGCGCGATGATCTCCAAGAGCTTCCCAAATCGCAGCAAGCCATCATCAAAAACGTCCTGTATCTGATCGATCGCTACAATCTGTACGGAAAAGTCGCCTACCCCAAGCACCATACATTGCACGATGTTCCCGAGCTGTATCGACTGGCCGAGTCCCTGGGCGGGGTGTTCATCAACCCTGCCCTCACCGAGCCGTTTGGACTGACGTTGCTGGAGGCTGCAGCCACCGGCCTGCCGATTATCGCCACCAACGACGGGGGCCCGCGAGATATCATCGCCAATTGCCGGAACGGACTCTTGGTGGATCCACTGCAGGGTGAGGAAATCGAACACGCCCTGCTCCGCGCGCTGACGGAGCCAGCCCAATGGAAGGAGTGGTCCGCCAACGGAGTGCAAGGCACGCGTGCCTGCTATTCGTGGCAGAATCACGCCCAGCGCTGCCTGCGCGACATCGCCGACATTGTGGAGGACGTGTCGCCTCCCGTACTGCAACAAAAAACCAGGGCCCGCCGCCTACCGGAGTTCGAGCGTTTGATCATCACCGACTTGGACAATACGCTCACTGGGGACACGGAATCGCTGGCCCGACTCGTGGATTTGATCAATGAAAATGATCATGTCGGCTTTGGAGTCGCCACGGGCCGCCGTCTGGACAGCGCCCTGCAGCTCATCGATGAGCTGGGATTGCCCCGTCCGGACTTGATCGATACCGACTGCGGAACGCAACTGCACTATGGAAACGATTTGACACAGGACAGAACTTGGCGGAAGTCCATCGGCTTTGCCTGGAAGCCGGACGAAATCCGCACCGTTTTGGAGCAGCTGCCAGGGCTGATCCCGCAGAAGAGCGAGAGTCAGTCGGAATTTAAGATCAGCTACGAGGTCGATACCAAAAAAGCCCCTACGACCATTATAATCAAGAAGACTCTCCGCGAAGCAGGGCTGCGTGCTAAAGTAATTATGTCGTTGGGGATGTATCTCGACATCATCCCGGTCCGCGGGGGAAGCGATCTTTCCATGCGGCACGTGCTTTGGAAGTGGGGCTTTGCTCCGGAACACGTGTTGGTGGCCGGTGACTCGGGAAATGACGCGGGGATGCTCCTGGGACGCACCTTGGGTGTCGTCGTGGCCAACCACAGCAAAGAGCTCAATCGACTGCGGAATCAACCCCGTATTTATTTTGCCCAAGCCTCCCACGCGGCGGGGATCTTAGAGGGCATCGCCTACTACAACTTCATGGATAAAATCGTCATCCCCAATGATCGGATCGAATGAACACGGTACGCCCGCGGACATCGCCTTCCGGGCCGATCTGACATTGCAACGACTCCAGCCGCGCTTGGCAGAGGTCTGGCAAGCAGGCCACGGTGACCCTCGCAAGCGACACGAGTTCGAAGTGCGTCTGCAAGAGCACTGGCCGGCTCTGTTCGAATTGCTGTTTCGGCTCTATGGCACGCGTTATGATTTTTTCTTCCACGTGGAGCAGATCCTGATCGCGGCGGCCCGCGCCGCCGCCGAGCGGCCGGCAAAGCTGGCGGACCTGGATCGGCGTCGCCTCCACGAACCCGACTGGTTCCTGTCCGAGAAGATTGTCGGGGGCGCGTTGTATGTCGACCTGTTCAGTGACAACCTGTGCAAATTGCGCGACCATGTGGGCTACTTCCAAAAGCTGGGCCTGACGTACTTGCACCTGATGCCGCTCTTCGCGGTCCGCCCCGGGAACAACGATGGGGGCTATGCCATCAGCAACTACCGCTCGGTCGACCCGCAACTGGGGACGATCGACGATCTGCGGCTGCTGTGCCAGGATCTCCGCGAAGCCGGCATCTCGCTGGTGCTGGACTTCGTCTTCAACCACACTTCCGACGACCACGCCTGGGCCCAGCAGGCACAAGCCGGAAATCGCCCGTATCAAGAATTTTTTTATCTCTTCCCCGATCGCCGTGAACCAGAACAGTACGAGCGGACGCTCCGCGAAATCTTTCCTACCGTCCGGCGGGGAAATTTTACTTGGCATGACGGCATGGAGCGGTGGGTCTGGACCACCTTCAACAGCTTCCAGTGGGACTTGAATTACAGCAATCCGGCCGTCTTTTGCGCGATGTTGGAAGAGATGCTGTTTCTCGCCAACATGGGCGTTGACATTCTGCGGCTGGACGCGGTGGCATTCATTTGGAAGCAGATGGGAACCAGCTGCGAGAACCTGCCCGAGGCGCACCTGCTGATTCAAGCCTTCAATCGACTGGCCCGCATCAGCGTCCCCGGCTTGCTGTTCAAGTCCGAAGCGATCGTGCACCCGGACGAAGTTCTCAAGTACATCGGGGAAGACGAATGCCAGATTTCTTACAACCCAACGCTGATGGCGCTGCTCTGGGAATCGCTGGCCACGCGGGAGGTCCGCTTGCTGGCAAAGTCACTTAGCCATCGGCACCAACTACCCGCGCAGACCGCCTGGGTGAATTATCTGCGCTGCCACGATGACATCGGCTGGACGTTTGACGACGCAGATGCGGCCGCCTTGGGTATCAACGCCTATGAGCATCGTCGGTTTTTGAATGAGTTCTACACCGGCCAGTTCGAAGGCTCGTTTGCTCGCGGGATCCCGTTTCAAGAGAACCTTGATACCGGTGACATGCGGATCGCGGGAACGCTGGCGTCACTTGCGGGGCTGGAGTTGGCGATCGAAACAAAATGTGAAGAGGAAAAGGAGCTGGCCATCAGGCGGATGTTGTTGTTGCAAGGCATCACGCTCAGCATCGGCGGGATTCCGCTGATCTACCTGGGCGAAGAATGGGCGATGCTCAACGACTACGACTTCGTCAAGGACCCCGCTAAGGCCGGCGACACTCGCTGGGTCCATCGTCCTAAGATGCGGTGGGAGTTTCGGTCAGAACTTGATGACACTATCCAGTCGGGAGAAGGCTCGATTCGCAAGCGCGTGTTTCGATCGTTGCAGCGGATGATCGCGGTGCGAAAATCGCTCCCCGCGTTGGCTGGCCAGAACATGGAATTGATGAAGACGGGCAATCCCCATGTACTTGGTTTTGTGCGGTTGCACGAAAGCCATCGCTTGCTGGTCGCCGCCAACTTTACCGAAGAGCCGCAACTGATCAAAGGGAATT
>CAMYJY010000009.1 GCA_947258835.1 uncultured Pirellulales bacterium | reverse complement strand
CCGACCCGAGCGAAGTGCTAACTGCTAAAAACGTCAGTTCTCGGGCGGCTTATCGCCCCGGTCCCTGGTGAGAACGGGCGGGACTTTGGAAGTACTGAAACTCTGTGTCCTGGCCCCCCCACGTCATTCCCGCGAAAGGGGGAATCCAGGAAGCCTCGACACGTCATTCCCGCGCAGGCGGGAATCCAGGAACCTGTATGGTGCGCGAACCGTCTGGATTCCGGCGGGAATGATTGGAACGCACGTTGCCTAGATTCCCGCCTGCGCGGGAATGACGGAACTGCGCGGGAATGACGGAACTGCGCGGGAATGACGGGGGGCCGAGTTTCTCATGGTGCCGCGAACAGTAAGAATCTTGAACCACGACGAAACAACGGAAACAACGTCCACCACGAATCAACAAACGAAAAAATAAGTTCCTGTTCGTCGTTGCGTTGTTTCGTCGTGGTTCTTCTTTGCTGCCGGGTGAAAGGCTGTAAAAGTTCGTACCATGTGGCCCTGGGTTATGCGGGCTGGTGTCGTACTTCCGCCGCGCGCGGCCCCAGGTTGCCATAACGGTGGTAGATCTGAGACAGGCTTTGTTCTTGGAAATACCACAACAGTTCAATTCGGCCATGCGCCAATACGGGGGCATCGGCGAGGTAGTGGCCTGTCTCGGCGGCCGCTTGGCGAATGGCCAGCGGAACACGATCGGGAGCGGCATAGCGCAGGCGGTGGATGTGAGATGCGCGGATGGCGTCGGCCAGCTCGGTGTCGGATTGCGGGACGAATTCAATTTGTCCGGCCCAGCCGTGGGTCAGCTGATCCAGCAGTTGGACGAAGCTGCTTTCCAGCAAGGGTGGTGAGCTGATCACGATGCGGCAGCCGGCCACGCGGGCCGCCAACGCTCGGGCAAATAGTTCCCAGGGTGTATCCGCCGAATGCAAACGAATATGAACCGTTGTGAGCGGCCGATAACGGCGGTAGTTGTCCTCCCCCAGCAGCCGAAACTCGTCGTGGGTGGGGCCAAACTCGGTGGCCATCCAGGCTAGGTAACTTTCCGCGGCGGAGACAATTTGTGCTACCGCGGCCGGGTCGAGGGTGCTCGCCCGGAGGGCAGCATAAAAGTCGTCGAGTTCTATCTGGCTCATGGTGGGACTCTCTGATATTTGAAGGGATTCCAGCGACCAACGGGAGCGGGCCATTGTTTTCCGAGCGGTAGCTCGCGATGGCTGGCGGCCCCCCGTTCGAGCCGGGGGCAGGCACTGCCGCCCTGTCGCTTGGAAATGCATCAAGGGCACCACGTAGTTGGGCCCGCCCGCCTTCAGGCCGGGGCCGACGGCACTTTTTCCCAGTCCGCCAAACGGTTGGCGGAGTACGATCGCACCCGTGGTGGGGCGATTGATGTAGAGATTGCCAGCGCGAACGCCTTCTTGCCACAGCTGTTGCTCGCGATCGTCCAGGCTCTCCAGGCCCGCGGTGAGGCCATAGCCGGTGGCGTTGACCAAGTCGATCGCTGCGTGCAAATCACGGGCGGGTAGCACTGCCAACAGCGGCCCGAAAAACTCGGTGAGGTGGGTGAAGCTCTGTGGCTGCACATCCCATTTGAGGCCTGGGCTGACACTATGGGGATTGTCGTGGACGCGCAGTTGGGGCCGAACCGCCCAGGATTCTTCCGGTTCGAGCTTCGTGAGACTTCGCTCCAACACGCCCGTCGGCGGGCGGATCAGTGGGCCGACTTTGGTCTGGAGCTGCCACGCAGAACCCACCGCCAGGCTTTCCAAGGCATCGCACAGCGCCTCCCGAAACTGGGCGTCGTGATAGACTTCCTCTTCCAAAATTAACAGGGATGTGGCAGAACATTTTTGACCACTGTGACTGAAGGCCGAATGCAGCACGTTTTTGATGGCCTGTTCCCGATCGGCCAAGGCCGTGACGATGGTGGCATTTTTGCCACCCGTTTCGGCCAGCAGCTGCAGAGAGGGTTTGGCCCGCAGCATGTGCAGGGCCGTCTCGGTGCCGCCGGTCAGCAGCACCCTGGCCACGCCCGGGTGGGTGACCAAGTGGCTGCCAACGGTGGCGCCCGGGCAAGGTAAAAACTGCAAGGCCGTACGTGGCACCCCCGCCTGCCAAAAACACTGGCATAAGTGGTACGCAATCAGAACCGTGTCGGAAGCCGGTTTGAGAATTACCGTGTTCCCTGCCGCCAAGGCCGCCGCAATCCCGCCACAGGGGATCGCCAGCGGAAAATTCCACGGCGAAACGACCACCACCACTCCCGAGCCACATGGTGCCAGGCCTGCTAACTCATGGAAGTAGCCGGCCGACTGGGCATAAAAACGGCAAAAGTCGATTGCCTCGGAGACTTCGGGGTCGGATTCGGAGAGTGTTTTTCCTCCTTCCGCCAACATGACGCCCAGCAGCTCGGCCCGCTGGGCAGCGAGCCGCTGCGTCACCGCTTGCAGGATGTCACAACGTTCTTGTGCCGGGCGGCGTCGCCAGGCGTCGGGGTCGGCTGTGGCCGCTGTGACGGCTGTGGCCACATCCGCTGCGCGGGCCTGAAAATATCTGCCGACTACCGTTTCCGGCCGCGAGGGATCGATCGATTCGCACAGCTCGCGACCGGTGGCAATCTCTTCGCCGGCCACCACCAGGGGGACGGTCTCGGCGCGGGGGCCATGACGCGATTTCCAGCGCGCTACAATGTCCTCGGCCCACTGGCTGTGGTGGGGCAACGACCAATCGGTGTCCGGTTCGTTGGTGAATCCTAGGTTGGGGGCCGAGTGCGCTGGACCGTGCCCGACCGCCGCGGTTGGCGGAGTTGATGTCTCTGGATTTTGATCTCCATCGTCGGACTGCCGCTGGCGATTTTGTGTTCTGCGGGGTGCGGAACGGATTGTCTCTAGGTGTTCGAATGATGCGACAAAAGCGTCTTCCAATGCTTGCCAGTCCGGGGAGTCTACTTCTAAGCGGAAGGCGTGGCGGAGGAAATTTTCGGGCCCCGTGTTTTCATCGAGTCGCCGAATGAGGTAGCCGATGGCGCTTACAAACTCTGCTTGTCGGCAGGCGGGGGCGTAGAGCAGCAGGTTGTGGGTGAATTCAAACAGAGCCCGCCGTTGATGGTTGGCCATGCCTTCCAGCATTTCAAATTGCACTTGGGGCCAGGCGTCGGCGTGGTAGGCCAGTACCAGACCGTACGCCAAGGTAAAAAGGTTGTGGGAGGCGATTCCCAGTCGCACCGCGGATAAGTTTTCCGGTTGCATCCCCCAGGCCAGCATGCGGTTGTAGTTGGCATCGGTCTGTCTTTTTTCTTGGTACGGGGCCTGGGGCCAGCCCCGCAGGCTGGCCTCCACCCGCTCCATTTCCAAATTTGCCCCTTTGACGATGCGGAGTGTGATGGGCGCTCCCCCGGCGGCCAGCCGTTGGCGGGCCCAATGTGTGATCCGCTGTTGGGTCGCCCAGGAATCGGGGATGTAGGCCTGCAACACAATGCCGCCGCGGACTTGCTCCAGCCCCGGTCGCGATAACGTGCGAATAAAGACCTCGGCCGTGATTTCTTTGTCGCGATATTCTTCCATATCGAGGTACACAAATTTGGCTACCTCCGAGCCATCGACTTGTCGAAACCGCTCTTGGGCTGCGGCCCGGTAGAGCCGTTCCATCCGGTCGCAGAGCACGTCGATGGAGTGTTCACGAGATAGCGCTGAAATCTGCGAGTAGATCGTGGAAATTTTTACGGAAATCACTTCGATGTCCGGGCACTGCAAGGCCTGCACGTAGCGCTGCAGTCTTCGTTCGGCATCCCGCTCGCCCAAGAGGGCTTCGCCCAGGTAGTTGACATTCATCCGCACGCCGGAGGCGTGGCGTTGGCGGAGGTGGTTGCTAAGGAACTCGGGTTCCGCGGGTAGCACGACGTTGGCCGTTTCCTGGCGCATTTTCTCTTGGACAAAGGGCATGGCCACGCTGGGCAGATAGCTCCCAAAGGACTGAAAGCCTTTGAGGAGTGTGCGGTCCAGGGCGCTGAAAAACCGTGGGATGCCCTGCACATCGAGGATATGAATCAGCTGATCCGCCGCGCGGTGGGGTAGCCGCGCACGAAAGGCCTGATCGGTCAGCTGCAGCAGGGTGGCCTTGTCGTGCGGTGATTGGATCATGCGATCCAATTCGGCCTGTTGGCGGCGCTCGGCGGTCGTTTGCAGTGCGTTGGCACGAATTTGTAGCTGGCGAGCCAGGTGCACGGCTTGCTGGACTGTTGGGGCCGAGTCGTCGTCCATCTGAAAATCGGCCAGCAACTCAGCTACCTGCGCCGCCACAGATGAGAGCCTTTTTTTATCCTGCATAAGGTAGGGCCCGACTTGAGGGTGGCACCGAAACTTGTCCGCAATGAGCATAACTACCGAGCAACACATAGTCGGACATGTGTCGTTGTGCGCAGCACAGGAGGTTTATGGGTTCCCAAGCAGATTACCTCCTGGGCTGCTCCCAGTCCACTCATGGGGTCGCACCTCACATCAAATATCTCACATCACACATAGAAAAGGTGGGGCTTCGCCCCAGCCTACGACTCAGTTAGGCGTAGAGTTTGATTGATGAGCTAGAGTAGCGCGGACCCTTCGTAATTGGCATTGCGGCCAATCCCAGCAGACCTCCGTTCGGGCTCGACAGCAGGGGCTTAGCTCCTCTACTTGGAAAATTGGGGACGTAAAGGACATCCGTCTGCGTTCGCAACAGAACCACAACGAAACGACGCGACGACGAAGGGAGACTTGCCTTTCTCCTCTGTTGATTCGTTGTTTCCGTCGTTTCGTCGTGGTTCAAAATTATCTGTTACTTGCCAATAACTTTCGTGCCAAACGGGATTGGGACGAGCCAGCAGTGGCACCCTACATCAAATATCTCACATCTCACATCTCACATCTCACATCTCACATCTCACATCTCACATCCCTCTAGGAGACTTCCCAGGTTTCGCCCGATTGGAACAAGGCCTCGAGGTCTCCCGGGCCCTTCGCCTGGGTGGCTTCCTCCACCTGCTGATTGATTTGGACATCGTAGCGGGGCGCGTCGACAGAACGAAAAACGCCTATCGGTTCGGGAAAACCATCTTCGTGCCGCATCCGGCTGAGCAGATAGGCCAGGCTGGGCTCGGGGCTGCGTTCGTCATGGAAGAGCAGGTCGTCTTCAGTAATCCCCTGGCCCAGTTCCACGACCTCGGGTTCCAGCCCGTTGAGGCGAATGCCTTGGTCGCGGTTTTTGCCAAAGATGAGTGGCTTGCCGTGCTCAAGCTGGAGAGTCGTTTCCGCTTTGGTCTCACGGTTGGTGGCATATTCCCAGGCCCCGTCGTTGAACACGTTGCAGTTTTGATAGACCTCCAGAAAGGCGGTTCCCTGATGGTTGGCCGCCCGTTGCAGCATCGCGCTGAGGTGTTTGATGTTGGTATCGATACTGCGGGCCACGAAGGTGGCTTCGCAACCAATGGCGATGGAGAGCGGATGCAGGGGGTTGTCGATGGCCCCCATGGGGGTGCTTTTGGTTTTTTTGCCCAGCGGCGAGGTGGGCGAGTACTGTCCCTTGGTGAGGCCATAAATACGGTTGTTGAACAAAACGATGTTCAGATCCATATTACGGCGGATGGCGTGCATCAGATGGTTGCCGCCAATCGAGAGGCCATCTCCGTCGCCGGTGATCACCCACACCTGCAGCTCGGGCCGGCAGGTTTTCAGTCCCGTGGCTACCGCCGGTGCCCGCCCGTGAATGGAGTGCATGCCGTAGGTGTTCATATAATACGGAAAGCGACTGGAGCAGCCGATGCCCGAAACAAAGACGATATTTTCACGCGGCAAACCCAGTGTCGGCAGCACCTTTTTCATTTGGGCCAGGATGGAATAGTCGCCACATCCGGGACACCAACGCACATCTTGATCGCTAGCAAAATCGGCCGGCTTTAGCACAGGAAGGGTCGTATTGATGCTCATGGTGCTGATCTTTATGTTTACTTAAGCAGGAGTGAGTGCTTCTATCTTGGCCAAGATCTCCGCTACACTGAACGGCTTGCCCTCGATTTTATTGAGGCCGATGGTGTCGAGCAAAAATGTCGAGCGGATCACCAAACCCAACTGCCCCAAATTCAATTCGGGAATGAGCACTTTGTCAAAGCGAGTGAGAATCTCCCCCAGATTTTTAGGGAAGGGGTTCAAATAACGAAGATGGCAATGGCTGACTTTTCTGCCCGCGGCTTGCGCTTGGTGCACGGCCGTGGCACAGGATCCATAAGGGCCGCCCCAGCTGAGGACGAGCAGGTCGCCGCTGTCTGGGCCCTGGACTGCTTGCAGTGGAATATCGTCCGCAATGTTGGCGACTTTTTGTGCCCGCAGTCGGCACATGTGATCGTGGTTGGACGGGTCGTAACTTACGTTGCCGCTGACATTCTGTTTTTCCAGTCCGCCCAACCGGTGTTCCAGGGTGGGGGTGCCGGGGATGGCCCATGGTCGCGACAACCGTGCATTGCGTTGGTAGGGTTCAAAGGTCTCGCCATTGTCGAGCGGTGTGGGGTGTTTGACGGGAATTTTGGGGATTTCGGAGAGACTGGGGATTCTCCAGGGCTCCGAACCGTTGGCAATGTAGCCGTCGGTAAGCAGGAGCACGGGCGTCATATAACGCACGGCGATGCGCCAAGCTTCTTGGGCCACATCAAAACAGTCCCCCGGACTGCGGGCGGCCAAAACAGGCAGCGGGCACTCGCCGTTGCGGCCAAATAGGGCTTGCAGCAAATCCGACTGTTCGGTCTTGGTGGGAAGGCCCGTGGAGGGACCGCCGCGCTGCACGTTGATGACAATCATGGGCAATTCGGTAATCACGGCCAGCCCCAGTCCTTCGCCCTTGAGGGCGATGCCGGGACCACTACTGGCGGTGATGCTCATGGCTCCAGCAAAGGCGGCCCCGATGGTGGCGGTCATGGCGGCAATTTCATCTTCTGCCTGGAAGGTCAGCACGTCAAAGTGCTTGTGTTTGGCCAATTCTTCCAGGATGGTGCTGGCGGGTGTGATCGGATAGGCACCCAGGAACAACCGTTTTTCACTCATGCGGGCGGCGGTCAGCAGACCCCAGGCCAAGGCCGTGTTGCCCATGATGTTGCGGTAAGTGCCGGCTGGCAGCTGGGCGGCCTCGACGTGGTACTGGGTGTTGATGGCTTCCACGGTTTCGCCGTAGTGAAACCCCTTTTTCAGCACTAGCGAATTGGCCCGCGCAACTTGGGGGACTTTGCTGCCAAACTTCTGTTCAATAAAGCGGAGGGTTGGTTCCAGCGGCCGATCGTAGAGCCAAAATACAAGGCCCATGGCAAAGAAATTGCGGCAGCGGTCGGCTTCTTTTTGGCTGAGCCCACAGTCGGCCACCGCCAGGCGGGTCAACTTGGTCATTTCGACCGCATGCACCTTAAATCGGTCGAGACTGCCGTCTTCTAAGGGGTTGGTCTGGTAGCCGGCCTGGGCCAGCCCTTTTTTGTCGAAGGCATCTTGATTGACCAGCAGGACGCCGCCGTCACGCAGGTCTCCCAGGTTGGTGACCAAGGCAGCCGGGTTCATTGCCACCAGGGCATCAACCGTGTCACCCGGGGTATAGATCTCGGTACTGGAAAAGTGAATTTGAAAGCCACTGACACCCGCTGTGGTACCCCGCGGTGCACGAATCTCGGCGGGAAAATCCGGAAAGGTGGCCACATCGTTGCCGACGAGGGCGGAGGTGTTTGTGAACTGAGTTCCGGCCAACTGCATGCCGTCGCCCGAGTCGCCGCAAAAACGTACCGTGGCTTCGGCTATATTGGAGACAGTCTTGCCTGGAGTCGAAGTGGCCATAGTTGCCGGCATTTCTTTCAAGAGGGGGGAGCCACGAACAACGGCAGGTCGGGAGAGGCGGCCACCACCGACGCGGTGCTAAGACTGCGCTGCAAACTCACCGTGGCCTGTGGGAGGGAAACATTTGACCAGTATATTGTATATTGCCCGCCAAACATAAAAAACGGCCTCCGGCCGTTTTTTCAGAAACTGCTCACTTGACGTAAAAACGTTATAGCTGGATGCCGCCCCGCTGCTGCTCTTCCAGCAGCTGGAGCCGGGCGGCAAGTTGTTCCACCCGGCGAGCTAGCATGGGGAGGAGTCGTTCCTCCGGATCGGCTAGACGGGTGCGGGGCACCTGCGGGTAGCCCAGCTGCCGCTGCAAGGCAGCGAAGAGCAGCAGCGGGTCCTTGCGTCGATTGGCCCAGGCAATCCGCCCCTCCTGCAGTCCAAACAGGGCCCGTGGGTGCTCGGTGTGTGCCGGGGCTGGTTGGCGTTGGTGGTAGAAATCACTGCGGACGTACATCAAATCCGCCAATTCCACGATTCCAATTTGTCGCCGCACCGTGAGAATCCATTCCTGCCAGGCGGTGTCGTAGGATGGGTCCTGCGCCATGGCCGTCAGGCCCTCATCGTACCCCAGCCGGTTGCGACAGAGGGTTTCAAATTGATAAAGAAACAGCCCTCCGCGGGTACAAGAGGCCTCCGTGCGGTAGCGGGCTTCCCGCGCTAGGATATCCAGCCCGATGCGGAGGTCGAAACGCCGGCGGTCGCATTCCGCCTCGCTCATGACATAGCACTGGAAAGGGGTGAAATAGTGCTGCAGTTGCTGCATGGCCCGTGAGAACAGGCCCTGATGGCGGAGTTCGGCCAGCAAAAAATCGACGGCCATAGGCAGCTTGGTGGTCGCCAGCAGCTCTTCACGGACCGACGCCAGGACCTCTTGGGCGGGCGTGTTTTGTTTCAGCCGCTCGCCCAGCACGGTGAAAAAGTGGATTTGTTCAATGTACTCTGCCGCTGGCAACGGGGAGAATTGGGTTGTGGGCATCGTTTGTGTGTTCCCCCAAATTTTTTCCGCAGTCATTGGTGTGGTGCGGTGCAGCACTTATAATAGCACGAACAACGGTGTCCATGGCCAGCCAAAACAACAAGTGCCGCCGGTGCGGCTAGCAAAACCTTTGCTTACAGGGAGCGAAATCCGCGCGTGTCCGATAAATTTTCTACGATCGAAGAGGCCTTGGAGGCCCTGAAGCAAGGCCGTGTGGTGATTGTCGTGGACGCGGAAGACCGTGAAAACGAAGGCGACTTTGTGTGCGCCGCGGAGAAGGTGACGCCGGAAACGGTGAATTTTATGATCACCCATGGACGTGGGCAGTTGTGCATGCCCATTTTGCCCGAAGTCAGCGAGCGTTTGGGGCTGCAGGCGATGGTGGAGGCCAGTACGGCCCCGCTGGGCACCAACTATACCGTGCCTGTGGATCACCGCACGACCCGCACGGGAATCACGGCTGCCGAGCGTGCTTGCACTATTTTGGCCCTCTGTGACCCCACCAGCGTGCCCACCGACTTTCATCGTCCAGGACACCTATTTCCGCTGGTGGCCAAAGCAGGCGGCGTTCTCCGCCGGGCTGGCCATACCGAAGCGGCGGTGGATCTGGCGCGGCTGGCTGGTTTGACCCCGGCTGGCACCCTCTGCGAGATCCTCGATGCACAAGGAGACCGAGCGAGTCGCCCGGCCCTGCGGGAGTTGGCCGAGAAGTTTGCCCTGCCGATAATCTCCATCGAACAGTTGATCGCTTATCGCCGAGTACGGGAAAAGCTTGTCTTCCGTCAGGCGGAGGCAGACATACCCACCAAGTACGGCGAAGGGCGGCTGATTGTGTACGGTGTCCAATACGAAAACCAGGAGCCGCTGGTGTACGTAATTGGCGACCTTAGTAAGTCGACGGCTCCGCTGGTACGGTTGCATTCTTCTTGTTTTACGGGGGATTTGTTGAAATCGCTCCGCTGCGATTGCGGCGACCAATTGCACTTGGCCCTGGACATGATTGGCCGCGAAGGATGTGGCGTCTTGGTCTATTTGCCGCAAGAGGGACGTGGCATCGGGTTGGTCGAAAAGATCAAAGCCTACAAACTCCAAGAAGAGGGGCTCGACACGGTCGATGCCAATCTGGCACTTGGATTTAAGGCAGATCCCAGAGACTATGGCGTGGGACTCCAATTGCTGAAGGATTTGGGCCTCAGCCGGGTGCGTCTGCTGACAAATAATCCCAAAAAGACCGATGCCTTTGTCTACGGTGGTTTTGACTTGGAGGTGGTGGATCAGGTGCCCATCGTCCCGCCCATTCGTCCGCAAAACGCGGAGTATCTAGCCACCAAGCGGGATAAGATGGGGCACCAGCTGCCACCGTAGGGATGTTAGAAGGGATGTTAGATGTGAGATGTGAGATATTTGATGTAGATGTAGGCTGGGGCGCAGCCCCACCTCTGTTGCTTTTTGGGGTGTGTTGATCGGGTACCAAGTTACCCAGGCCGTTGGCCTGGGCTGACATAGGATCGCCCCGTTGGGGCTCGACCCGGGAAGTGGGTACCAAGTATCCACTGCTGGACAAGCCAGCAGTGGCACCCTTACATCAAATATCTCACATCTAACATCTAACATCATCTAGCGGCTGGCAGAGCCAGAGCCTTGCTGGGGGGGCTGGCTACCAGAGCCGGCCTGCTGGAGTTCCCCGCAATCCACAATGGTGATTTGTTGACGGGGCTGGCCGCTGGGTGTGCCGAGACTTTCGATCTTTTTGACCACATCCAGGCCTTGCAGGACGCGTCCAAAGACGACGTGCTTGCCGTCCAGCCAAGCTGTTTTCACCGTGGTAATAAAAAACTGAGACCCATTGGTGTTCGGGCCGGCATTGGCCATGCTCAGCACGCCAGGGCCGTCGTGAGTGAGAGTGAAATTCTCGTCGGCAAACTTGTTGCCGTAGATGCTTTCACCGCCGGTACCATTGAAGTTGGTAAAGTCGCCGCCCTGCAGCATGAAGCTGGGAATCACCCGATGAAAAATACTGTTCTTATAATGCAGCGGTTTGCCCGAGGCGCCCTGGCCTCTTTCACCCGTGCACAGGGCACGGAAATTTTCTGCCGTGCGGGGCACGTCCTCACCAAACAGCCCCATCACGATCCGCCCTACCGGCTGGTTGCCCACAGCCACGTCAAAAAAAACCTGGTGGGTAACTTTTGCCTGGGCTGCGCCGACGGCGTGCACGGGTGCGTTCATAAACAATAAGGCGCAGCTGGCGCCAAGTGTGCATAGCAAATTTCGAATCATGGGAATACCTGTGGGAGTCAAAGGCTCAGGAGAATGTTGTGGACCAATCCGTGGATGCCCCACATCTTCCGGTGTTGCTGGATAGGCGTCAAGGACTTTCATCGTTGGCAGCGCAGGCGGCAGGGCCTGCCCCCGGCTTGAACGGGGGCCTGCCCTCGACTCGATCGGGGGCCTGCCCTCGACTCGATCGGGGGGCCGCCAACCAAAGCGAGCTACCGCTCGGAAAGCGCTTGTCCGCTCCCGTTGGTCGCTCAAATTTGCGCACTATTCAAAAATTTTTACCCTTTTGTAGTACAGAGCGCGCGTAACGCCTCGAGGCCCAGACGCTGGCAAAAATCCCCAAACGCCTCGCCCGCTTGGCGCGCATCCTTGAAATACTCAAAAACCTTGACCAGCGTGGGGACGACCTCGGCCGTAGGGACTTTGTCTGCGTAGATAAAGTTCAATCGGTCACCTTGCCGGCGGCCACCTAAAAAAATGGTGTATTTATCGAGGGCCTTGCCCACCAGGCCCACGTCGGCGTTGTAGGGTCGGGCACATCCGTTGGGGCAGCCTGTCATACGGGTCGTAAAAATCTCTTCCTGCAGGCCGAGATGTTTTAGTTCCGTTTCCAGCTGGTCGATCATGCTCGGCAGGATCCGTTCGCTTTCGGTAATCGCCAAACCGCACGTAGGGAGTGCCGGGCAGGCCATGGACCACCGCCTGGCGGGGGAGATGTCTTCGGTTAGGGGCACGCCGTGCTCGCGCAAGACCTGCTGCAGGTAGGAAAGATCGTCCTCCGCCAAATCACAAAAAATGAGTCCCTGGTGGGGAGTGAGTCTGAGCGAGGGGGCCAGCTTGGAGCAGATAACCCGCAGGGCCGTTTTGAGGCGAAAGGAGCCTTCATCCTTGATGCGGCCGTTTTCTACGTTCAGGCCATAGAACCAGCGGCCATCGCCTTGGGCGTGCCAACCCATGCCGTCATTGATTTCGGTGACGTGCACGCTGCGCGGTGGCGCGAGGGGACTGCCGTAATACTCCGCCACCTTTTCCTGAAAGCGTTCCAATCCCCAATTATGAATCAGGTATTTGAGCCGGGCCACCTTGCGGTCGGCCCGATTGCCAAAGTCGCGTTGCACCTTGATCACTGCCGTGGCCACGTCGATGGCCTGAGTGGGGCTCACAAAACACATGGGCTGCGCAATGGCGGGGAATGTCTTGGCAGCACTGGGGGTGGTCCCAAAGCCTCCACCCACCAGGACGTTGTAGCCCACAACGTTCCAATCTTTGCAGACGGCCAGCAGGCCCAGGTCTTGCGAATAGATGTCCGCGCTGTTGTCTCCTGGCAAGCCAATGCCAATTTTAAACTTGCGTGGCAGATAGGTGGGGCCGTAGATGGGCTCGATGTCGTGCCCCGCCGCGCCCCCGCCGGCCAGGTGTTTTTTTTCCGTCTCTTGATCGGTCAGCCACAGCTCATGATAAGCCGTGGTGCGGGGCTGTAGGTGTTGGGCCAGTTGGTCGGCCAAGGTCTGCAGCTGATCGTAGACCGGATCCCCATGGTACGGGCAAGGGGAGCACATCACATTCCGCTCCACATCCCCACAGGCGGCGAGAGTGGTCAGCTGCGTTTCGTTGATGCGGCAAATGGTCTCTCGCAGGTTGCTTTTTAAGACGCCATGGAGTTGGAGGCCCTGGCGGGTGGTAATCCGCAGGGTGCTGTCGCCGAGCTCGTCGCATAAATCCAGCTCGGCCAGCAGCTGGGCACTGGTGAGTTTGCCACCCGGGATGGCCGTACGTACCATAAAGCTGTACGACTTGCCGCTTTTGCGGGTGTCGCGATTGTCTTGTTGGTAAGTGCCGTGGTGCTTCAGTAACTGAATGCTGGCCTTGCCAAAGAAATCGTTGTCGTCGGCCAGTTCCTCCGCAATGGGACCCCGCAGGTAGTCGCTGGCTTGTTTAAAACCTTCCACGGGGCTCAGTTTGACTGGCTTGGATGTTGTCTCGCGGCTCATCATTACTTTCAATAAAAAAGGTCCAATGTCCAGTCAACTATCATACTTGACGCAGGGTCGCGGGGGTCAGTGGGTCGCGGGGGTCAGGCACATTTTTTCGGCGGTGGTGCTGATTTTTGGGAATCCAGTCGGTCGCGCCGAAAAAATGAGCCAGACCCCGGTGGGTGGCTGCCAACCGGTGCCGTGTGTTCCCGCACACCCCATGTTTCCATTCCATGAGCAGTTCTTGCGGCAAGGAGCTTGGCTGGCGCACACCACAGATGCCCCATTTTTCTTAAATTGGAGCATATTTTACCCATAATTCCATTGGGTAGCTTATTTTTCCAGAGAACGCCATGGTGGAATACGAACTACGTGGTCCAGCAAGCCGGCCCGCGGGATACCAAGCCCTGTTGGAAAGAGTCCAAAAAGACCATGCCGCTTGCCAACCGCAACGCACCTGGCGGTAACCAAAGGCCCCCGTTCGGGCCCAACATATCAGGGGTGGACCGCCGTCTGTCGCGCCTGAGCCGATGGGCGATAGCCCCGGTTCTTGCGCGTCTCACGGAACCGGGGCTATCGCCCACCGGCTCATTTGTGGGGAGGGCTCTCCTTGGTAACCGCCGGCTTGCTGCTATGGGACCTGGAACCTATCATGTGCGGGCATGAGGGATCTCAAGAACGCGGTGGTTGTGTGGCTGGCGACGGGTTTTGGGCTGGGGCGTGTGAGTCCGGCACCCGGTACGGTGGGCGGCTTGTGGGGCTTGCCGCTGGCCTGGGCCATTGGTTGTTTGCCGACCACGGTGGCCCAGGTGCTGGTGCTGGCGGTCCTGGGCTGCGGGGGAGTCGCCCTCTGTGCACGGGCTGCTCGTGTGTTGGGCGGCGGTGCGGATCCGCAGGCCATTGTGTGGGATGAGATTGCCGCCTTACCCATTGCCTATTTGGGGTTCGGTGAAAAGAATATGGCCATCTGGGTGGTGGGCTGGCTGGGGTTTCGGGTATTCGATATCACCAAGCCTTGGCCGATTCGCCATGTTGAACGTTTGCCTGGTGGCTGGGGGATCATGGCCGACGATTGGGTGGCCGCGGTCTTGGCCTGCGGGACACTGCACGGGTTGGTCTGGCTGGACTCGGTTTGGCAGCTGGGTTGGCTCAGCGGCGCGTTGTGAAGTGCGGGTGCCACTGCTGGCTCGCCCAGCAGTGGATGTTTGGTACCCGCTTCGCACTGCTGGGCAAGCCCAATCCTGTTCGGCACGAAAGTTGTTGGCGAGTAGCAGAAAATTTTGAACCACGACGGTTGTTTCGTCGTGGTTCATTTGCTGCCACAGAAAAGGCTGAGAAGAGAGTGAATTGCTGTCGGTGCACGCAGACGGTTGCCCAAATCTTGTGCCGAACGGGATTGGGGCAAGCCAGCAGTGGCACCCTTGTGCAATCGCGAAAAATTTTCACTTTAAGGTAGTATGGATCATCTGCATGTCTGCCACGTTACTCGACGGAAAAGCACTGGCCGCTAAGATCCGCCAGGAATTGGCTGAGCAGGTCACCCGTTTTGTGGAACAAACGGGAGTCACACCCAGCCTGGCGGCTGTGTTGGTGGGCAGTGATCCGGCCAGCCAAGTCTACGTCCGCAACAAGCGCCGTGACTGTCGTGAAGTCGGTATTTCCAGCGTATTGCACGAATTGCCGGACGACACATCGCAGGCAGATCTGTTGGGCCTGGTGAAGCAGTTCAACCAAGACCCGCAGGTCCACGGTATTTTGGTCCAGCTGCCCGTGCCGCCACAGATCGATACCGAGCGGGTGTTGGCCGCCATCCACCCCCAGAAGGACGTGGACGCATTTCATCCCGAAAACGTGGGGCTGTTGGTCCAGGGGCGTCCCCGGTATTTGCCGTGTACGCCCCACGGTGTGCAGCAACTGCTGCAGCGGAACAACCTGGCACTGGCCGGTCAGCACGTTGTGATTGTGGGACGGAGTGATATCGTGGGCAAACCGCTGTCGATCATGTTGGCTCAGCGGGGGTTGGATGCCACGGTCACCTTGTGCCATAGCCGCACGGCGGACTTGCCGGCAATAACCCGCCAGGCCGACATTTTGGTGGTGGCCATTGGCCGGCCCAAGTTTGTAACCGCCGACATGGTCCGGCCTGGTGCCGTCGTGATTGACGTGGGCATCAATCGCACCGCGGACGGCTTGGTGGGCGACGTGGATTTTGATGGTGTGCGCGAAGTGGCCGGACACCTGACCCCCGTTCCGGGTGGCGTGGGCCCGCTGACGCGAGTGATGCTGCTAGTGAATACGCTGACCGCTGCCCGTGAGTTGGAAAGTGAGCGAACGACAACACCTTCTTAGTGACTTTTGCACTGCCAATGAGCCTAGGGCGACCAGCGGAAGCCCGGTATTTAGCGAGCGAAATGCTAGCGGTGGGTTCCTTGGCCGCGCAGACATCCATAGTGCTTCTTTGCCACGCGGCGGCTGATGCTCACCACCATCATCTATGATGTTCTGACGATTCTCTGTGCTGGCCTCGTTGCCGGCCTGATCAGTCGACGCGTGGGCGCCTCGGTATTGATCGGCTATCTCATCATTGGTGCGGTGATTGGAGAGGCGGGGCTGGGGCTGATTCACAGTCAACATCATGAGATTGAACACATCGCCGAGGCGGGTGTGTTTCTGTTGTTGTTCTCGATCGGATTGGAATTCTCGCTGGAAGAGTTGTGGGGATTGGGACGCAATTTTTTCCTGGGTGGCGGCGCGCAGATGCTGCTGGTTGCCGTGCCGGTGGCGGTGGTGTTGTTGGCAACGGGTGTCGACTGGCAGGTGGCTCTCCTGCTGGCCGCCGCCTGCTCGTTCAGTTCCACAGTCTTGGTCTTCAAGGCTTTGTCCGAGTGGGGCCAGCTGGGGGGGCCGCTGGGGCGACGCGCTATTGGCGTTCTGCTGTTTCAAGACGCAGCGCTGATTCCCTTGCTGTTGGTTGTCCCGCTGCTTACCGGTGCGGGTGAAACGGCAGGACTTACCGACTACATGCTGTTGGCGATGACCTCGGTGTTGTTCATTGGGTCGGTGGTCTTTCTGCGGAGATTGATTGCCCGGTGGGCCATTCCCCTGCTGGCGGCTTATCGTAGCCCCGAACTGATTGTCCTGTTCACCCTGGTCGTGCTGGGCGGTACGACACTGGCGGCCTACACGGTGGGCTTGCCACCGGCCATTGGTGCTTTTACGGCGGGTTTGGTGTTTAGTGGCAACCGTTGGACGGACCAAGTGGATGCCTTGATCTTCCCTTTTCGGGAATCGTTTGCCGCCATCTTCTTTGTCAGTTTAGGTTTGATCGCCAATCCCGCCCTCCTCTGGCAGGAGCCGCTCGTTTTTGGCAGCGGGTTGCTGGGGATTGTTGTCCTGAAGGCCGTGGCGGCGCTGCTGGCACTACGGCTGACCGGTCTGCGGTGGCCCCAGGCAGGTGGGTTGGGGTTGGGGCTGGCACACATTGGAGAGTTTGCCTTTGTTTTGGTGTTGCTGGGTTGGGAAGCGGGGCTCCTCAGTGAGTTGCAGTACCAGCGTTTCGTATCGATTTCTTTGGCATCACTCGTGTTGACGCCCTGGCTAATCAAGACGGGCTTGCAGTGGGCCCAAGCCCATGCCGAGCTCCAGGATACCGTGTCCGCGCGCGGTGAGCTCGTGGGGGGAGAGGGGCAAGCGGTGATCGTGGGGGCCGGGCCGACAGGTCGCCAAGTGGCCTCCCGGCTGGAAATCGCCGGGTACGATGTCTGCATCATTGATTTCAGTCCGGTGAATTTGCATGCCTTTTCACAGCAAGGATTTCGCACCATTTCTGGCGATGCCACGCAGTTGGACATTCTGGAGCATGCGCGCGTGGGGAACGCAGCGCTGATCATCGTGTGCGTTTCTGATGACAGCACCGCCTTGCGGATTGCCGGCAGCGTGCGGGAGCTGAATAGTCGCGGTTTGCTACTGGTGCGGTGTCGCTACCATACGAACATGGCGCCACTAAAAAGACTGGGCGCCAACGAGGTTGTGAGTGAAGAGGCCGAAGCCGGCCAAGCACTCAACCGCATCTTGGCCGCCCATCTTGTGGAGTAGGTGTTTTACTCAAAGTGAAAACAGGTATCCCTTTCATGAGCTCGTGCCGGGCACGCATGCGATTGAATTGGCCCTGGGTGTGAATCAGAGGTACGAGGGCCGGAAAAACAGGTGCAGTCGCAACAACCCGCAGCTTCTGCCAAGGCCACGACAGCAAATTTCGAAAATGCATGGAGGTGTCTCCGCACCGCTGGGCTTCCCTCGGTGTGCGCGGGGGCGATTTTGGGAAGCTGCTTTGGAGGCCGCTTTAGCAGTCCATTGCACGGATTTTTGACCTATCCTTGGAGGGGCGTTCTTTCCTCTTTGCCGTGAGAACTGCGTTTCATGCCCACTTCCGTTTTGCCACCTGAAAACCCCCCACAGTCCGACCCTTCTCAACAGATTGTGTTGTTGGCCGATGGCCAATCCCAAGTTCTCACCGGCATGCCCGTTGCTGAACTGCAGGCCTTGCAGTGGCAGCAGGAACAGGCGTTTGCCCGGGCAATTCAGGCCACGGCTCCGAGGTCCTGTGAGCGGTCCCAGGTGATCGGCCAGGCCTACGATACAGTGTGTTCGATCTTGGTTGCCCAGCAGCCTACCGCAGGTCCCCTGGCGATGGGGTTGGATCCACGGTACGTACAGCTGGTGCTCGATCTACTCGACCAGCAGGTGCAGCGAGGCCTGGGTCAGCCACGGCTGTTCGAGATTGGCTACGGCAGCGGGATGATGCTGGAAAAGGTCGACCAGCGGGGCTTTTCGGTAAGTGGCTTGGAAGTTTCGGCTGCTATGCGTGAGGAAGCGCTGCAGGTGTTGGGTGCTAAATATGCCGACCGTTTGTTGTTGGGGGATCTCCTGCAGCTCAGCGCCGACGCCCTGCCAGGTCGGCCCAGCCTGGTCTACTGGAATGACGTATTTGAGCACGTTTGCCCAGACGAAATTGCAGACTACCTGGATCAAATATATACGTTGCTCCTGCCGGGCGGATCTTTAATCACGATCACGCCGAACTGGCTGCTGCGGCCATCGGATGTCACGGGCGACTTTTGTCCGCCGCGGACCGAGGCACGTGGCTTGCACCTGAAAGAGTACCGCTTGGCTGAAGTCACGCGCTTGCTGCGGCAGGCCGGTTTTCGCCGAGTGGCCGTGCCCTGGGTCGTGACCAAAAAACGCATCTACACCGCGGGCAGTGGCGGGCGTTTGGTCAAGCAGCTGGTCGAGCCCGTGCTCGATTGGTTGCCGCTTCCGGTGGCCGACGTGTTGTGTCGTGGTGGGGGCATGTCCTGCACGATTGCCACCAAATAGAGCCGAAATCCTCTGCAATCAAACGACTTACGGATAGCGCTGTGGCTGCGCCGATTTGTGCCGCTTGCGGAGTTGTAGATTCCCGCTCACAATAGATCAGATCACAATAGATCAGATCATGTTTTTTCTGTTGGCAGCGGTTGACTGCAGAGCCCCCATGGGGGCGACTGGCGGCCTCCAGACCTGCACCGAAGTTCCTCACCTGTGAAGAAAGACGATCCATGAATGCCGCCCAAATGCCCAAATTATCTATTTCCCGATATGCCGAAGCGGTCTTGGCGGAGGCCAAATCGGTGCGTTATTTCGGTAGCGTGGCGGAGCTGGTCGAGGCGGCGGTTCCCGCGGAGAGTGTGGATGAGGACGGGTATTACACGGTGGGTTACGATGTGGAGGGAACATTTCACGAGGAGGCCCGCGTGTGCCGCGTGAAAAATGGCATCAGTGCCAATTATATCGATCCGTACATGCGACGTCGCGATCCGGACTGCATGGTGATCGCGGACGAAAAGGCGACCGACAAACAAACGTTCCAGAAACGGTTTGGACGCGATTTTGAACCGTTGCGCCAGGAGACATTTACTTGGTTGAAAGGCCAAGACATTGCTTGCTTTTTTTTCAACGCCGGGAGAATTGGCAAGGGGATGCCCGTGATGGCCATTTGTCCGGCCAACGCGGCGTTTTTTGCGATGGGCCTGGCGATGTTGCAAGGCATCATCCCCTTGGAAGAAATCCAAGCCAAGGGTGAAGACTACCGCCACTCCGCAATCATCTACATTGCACCGCCTTTTCGCCACACGCATTTCGACGGCAAACAAGTTGTCGTGCACAATCGTCGCGACGAATTGCACGAGCTGTACAGCTATAATTTGTATCCGGGGCCTTCGGCGAAGAAAGGCGTCTACGGCATGTTGCTGACGCTGGGTGAAAAGCAAGACTGGACCACGGCCCACTGCTCCACCGTGCAGGTCATCACGCCCTACGACAACACGGTGACCATCATGCACGAAGGCGCCTCCGGGGGCGGTAAGAGTGAGATGCTGGAACAGATGCACCGCGAGCCGGATGGGCAGCTGCGGCTGGGAGGGAATCTCGTCACGGGCGAGCAGCGCTACCTGGTGCTCCCGCGCGGTTGTGAATTGCGGCCCGTGACCGACGATATGGCGCTGTGCCATCCCGATTTCCAAGACCACGAATCGCGCCTCAAAAAGCTCACCTTGACCGACGCGGAGCAGGC
This sequence comes from uncultured Pirellulales bacterium, assembly GCA_947258835.1. Classification (GTDB taxonomy): domain Bacteria; phylum Planctomycetota; class Planctomycetia; order Pirellulales; family Lacipirellulaceae; genus Bythopirellula. The sequence continues at coordinate 15,145 of CAMYJY010000009.1, read as the reverse complement.
TTGGTTCTTGCGAGTCAACCATATCACGGGTTATGGGAAGGATCCCCATTTGGAGCGGCTGACGATTCACCCGGAAAACCCCTTGCTGTTTTTAAATATTGATGCCAAACCCGATTCCACCGCGCTGATTTGGGAGCATATCGAGGACACACCGGGCGAACCGTGTCCCAACCCACGACTCGTTTTTCCTCGCGAAAGTTATCCAGGCATCGTGAGCAAGCCGGTGACTGTCGACATTCGAAGTTTTGGAGTGCGTTGTCCCCCCTGCACGCAGGAACACCCGACCTATGGCATTCTGGGCGTCTTTCATGTCTTGCCGCCAGCATTGGCATGGTTGTGGCGGCTGGTCGCGCCGCGCGGTCATGGCAACCCATCCATCGTGTCCACGGAGGGCATGAGCAGCGAAGGTGTTGGTTCGTACTGGCCCTTTGCGACGGGACGCCGCGTGGACCAGGCGAACATCTTGCTGCGGCAGATATTAAGCATTCCGGATACCATGTTTATTTTGGTGCCCAACCAGCACGTCGGTTGCTGGGAAACCGGATTCGCGCCGCAGTGGATTGCTCGGGAGTACCTTTCCCGTCGCGGTGCCAGTCCGTTCGCGCCAGGCAAACTTGTCGACTCGCGGTGTTCCCTGCTCGGCAAGTCGCCCAACACGATTCAGATCGAAGGTCAGACGATTGGACACTGGTTTTTGCAGGTCGATTCCCAACCGGAAGTGGGTTCGGAGGGTTATGATCGCGGCGCGGAAATTCTTGCAGAATTTTTCCACAAACAAATCAACAAGTTCCGGGAAGACGATTTGGATCCCCTGGGTCAGCAGATCATTGACGCCTGCCTCAGTGGAGCCACGGTGGCGGATTACGAGGCATTGTCCCAGGGCGAGTGAGGTTGCCTCCGGCTTGGTGGGGCCGTGGATGCGTGGTCGTGGTCGTGGTCGTAGGCTGGGGCTCAGCCCCACCTGTTCCATGAAACACTCAGCGTCCATGTGGCTCGCCGGTCTTCGCGCTCAGTTCCAAACGTTGCTGGCCCTCCAGCTGCCAGTCAGCGGAGCGTATGACGAGCGGATAGTCCGGAGGCCTTGGTGCATCCGCAAATAAGAAAGCAAATATTGCAGCACCACACGCTTGCGAGCGAGCTCCAGGGTCTCTTCATGGTTGGGAACCTGCTTGTCAGCTTTTTTCAGCAGTCGATTCGCCTGCCGCAGCTGCTCGGTAACCTGAGGTAGCAGCCTGTCTCTCTCTTCCTCTGCGAGCATATCCTCTGCACGCTCCAGAATGGTGGTGGCGCTGTCTCGATACATCGACGCGCTCGCTGCACTTTGCTGCAACATGGCCAGCGCGTCACCCAGATGAGCCAACATCGGTTCCCGATATTGGTCACGCAGCGCCTCAACGGGTCGCGGGGACCGATCCGGTCTGCTGGATGCTTGCAGTCCGCTGCCGGCCACCGCCAGCTCGAGATCAACCCATCGCACGGAAAATTGTTCCGCCTCCTCGCGAGCGGCCAACGCCAGCAAGTCTGCGTAGATGGTTGCCAACCCGTACTCAGCCAAATAGCTTTTGCCACTTTTCATCACGTACTCTGTTTGGTCGCCAAATCTCCACGTCGCGTCACTCCCAAGGGAAGCGATATCCCCCGTGTCCCAGATGACAACTTCGGGGAGATGCAATACCCCCGCTCCCCGCGTGCCAATGACTTCCAGGTTCATTTCCGCATAGCCTGGGTCGGTGAAGCCGGGATGGTACCGATTGGGGCCACCCACGGGAGCAATCCGCAACACGTCACCAAGGTCTTCACGGAGAGCTTCGGAGGTAGCCGCCCAGGTGTCGATACATTCTAAAAAGGGGCTCCCAAAGGTGCTCTCACCCCAGGCTCTGCGGGCGGCAAAATCTTTTTCCGGAGCCGTGCCGCCACGGGTGTTGAAGCCCACGGTAAACACCACAGCCAGTAAGGTCGACATGATGCCAAGGGGCAGCACCGCAGCGCAACAGCCCCAGCATACCCCTTGCAACGCCGCGGCGTCTGTCGAAGTTTTTCGCTTCCGAGAAAAACCGAGTTCGAGCAACAGTCCACCGCCGGTCACGAGCCACAGAATTGCCTGCGTGATGACCAGCCAATTGTCACTGAGACCCTGGGTCATTATGTGCAGGCCGAGTACTCCCACGGCCGACGCCATGCCAAACCAAGGCGCCCAAGCGGCCTTGCGTAATAATCCCACCACCAGCACCACGACCGGCAGCATTTGCAGTCCTGCAAACAGCGCCAAAGGTAGCAGCAGGGCCATTTCCTGATCGGGGGGGCTGAATAGCATCGCGAACAGGACTCCAGTCATTGCTAGCAACAACAACTGGGAGCACAACGCGATGGGTCTGCCATACTGCAACACGTTTACGTGCGACATGGAAAAATTTGCTGCAGGTTGATTTACGGAACCACGTCGGTATCCGAGGAGCCGGTCGCGTTGATCGACTTCGGTAGCCAGTCGCGGGGGTCTTGGCCAAACAAACGCGTGAGCACCCCAAACAGCTCGTGATGCTCGGCTGCCAGTTCATGAGGTTGGGTAAAAAAGCACTCGGTCGCCACGGCGAAAAACTCCGCTGGATTCGTCGCTCCATAGTGATCGAGCAAAGTCTCTTCGCCACGCCGTGCGAAGCCGAGCAAGCGCTTGTACTCGGCACTGGTCACACGATGCCATTTCTTCTCGAAACCACTCTTTTTCGTGCAGTAAAATGCATACCACCTGACGGATCTTCGCTTGTTGCGGATCCGTGAGATACGAGTACTGCCAAACGTTGGACCGTAGCCATGCATCCCATGGACTTGGCTCGGGCTGAGCGAGCCAGTGCTTGCGACGGCGGTTGCGAAAGAAATCAAATAACATCTTTTTGAATCGTAGCGTTCCCTTTTTCATTCCTGAGATAGCGGCCAGAGGCCGCTATCTCAGGAAGCGCAGTCAAAGAAAGAAATCAATAATCCGACTTGGGTGCGGTTACTGTAAATTCATAACTTCCCAGTTGTCAGCCACGAACCGATGGCAGGTGCCATTTCCGAGCTGTGCAGCCAGCCATGCACAGCGAGGCCCGTGATTTGCTCTGGCACCTCAATTTCATAGTTCTCATAGAGGTCCGCGGCCTTCGGGTCCTCGTCCGTGAATGATACCTCGGGGACCTCGTAATTCCAGCCACTGGCAGTGGCCAGTTTGTCGGCCAGCTGACCGACCACGGGATCCCTGGGGGAATACAGATTCGCGATCCGACCAAAGCGGGCTGGTTGTAACGGATAGAGGTGTTTTTTACCTACCACCTGGGATCGCAAATCAAAGGGCCCCTGTTGGCGATATTCGTTGGCAACAAAATGTGGACCCGCGAGAAATACGGCGCGATCAAGATGCACCTGGGGCTGAAGCTTTTTGCTGGCACTGGCCGACTTGACCACATTGCAGCCGTGGCTGTGGGCCACGATGCGGATGGGCTCGTCCGTGAGGTCGCGGATGACGTTGAGATATTTGGCAAAGTCAGTGGCCGCATATTTTCTTGAGATGGCGTTGACATCGCCGGACCAGATAAAATGACCTTGACGCTGGGAAATCTGACCGAGGCGACCGATCCAAAAGCTCCGCGGGGGATTGAGCTCTGGGATCTCACGAACAGGAATGCCACGCACCCGCCACAGATCGTCTTCACCGCCTGCGTCACGGAGCGCGGCCGACAGACTGCGGCAGAAGCCATTTTCTTGCCAGGAATTCCAGTACCAATCCTCATTGGCAGCGAACGTTCCATGTACGACGATGGTGGTCATGAGTGTCTGTCCCTTTGAACTTATCTTCTTTGCCGCACAGCTTCGTAAAATAAGGCAGCGGCCGTGGCCGAGACATTCAAGCTGTCGGCCAGGCCGTGCATGGGCAGACTCAGGCTGATTATTTGTTCTTCCTGCCAGGCGGCCGAAAGACCCTGGGCCTCGCTGCCCAGCACAATCGCAGCGCCGCGTCGAAAGTCAAAATCGGTATAAATCTGCTCTGCGGCGGGCTGGGCCGCGACGATGGGTAGTTGCCAAGTTGCCAGTTTGGTGAGCGTTTCTGCGGTAGCAGCCACGCAGACCTGCGGTGCAAAAACGGTTCCTAGGCTGGCGCGAATTGTATGGGGATTGAAGAGATCGGTGTGGCCATCGGCGACGATCACCGCATCTAGCCCTGCCCCGTCGGCCGTTCGCAGGATGGCACCCACGTTGCCCGGTTTTTCTAGCCCTTCGAGCACGGCTACGAGCGGTTGGGGCGGTAGGTCCAGTTGGTCCAGACTCCGTGCGGGCGTTTCCGCGACTACCAACAGACCGTCGTCGCGCTCCCCAAAACGGAGTTTTTCCCACACGTCCGGCGTTACCTCGGAGACAACCGCTGCCGTCCGTGGAAGGCGCGCCAAGACATCGTTCGTCTCGGCCAAGCGACACAGTTCGGGACAGACAAACGCTGCGAGAAAAGAAATACCCGCGTCGAGGGCTCGGCCGATTTCTCGCCCACCATCGATGAGAAATCGTCCCTGCTTCGCCCGCTGCCGGCCGCTGCGGAGTTTGACCGCTGCTTTGACGCGGTTGTTTTGACGGCTGGTGATCAGTTCTCGGGGCATAGATGGATTCGTGGGTGTCAAGTGGTAATTTTGGATAGAACAGCCTTTTTGCTAGCAGGGATTTGTGGTTAACGACAAGGGCATGAGCTTACTTGGGCCACCGGGCGTAGGTGCCGCTGGGTAGTTTTCTTTTTTGTCCTGAGGTTGTGGGGAGTACGAGCTGGCCGCAGCGGGGGGGCTGGCTACAGTGACCGAACAGGCCCTCGGATAGGTAGGCGCTCAGTTCGGCAGGGCCAATGTCTGGCGTGTGGCAGGTGCACAACATAAATGTTCGCTGGGTGGTGGTTAGTTGACTGCATAGTTTGAGGAGGGGCAACAGGTCTCGCTGGATGGACCAGGCTTGGCCCTGCGGGCCATGACCATAGCTGGGGGGGTCGAGGATGACCGCGTCGTACTGCCTGCCGCGACGAACTTCCCGCTGACAAAATTTAATCGCGTCCTCCACGATCCAGCGTATTGGGCAGTCGGCCAGACCGGACAGCTGGGCATTCTGGCGGGCCCGCTGGACCATGCTCGAGGAGGCATCCACATGGGTGACCGCGGCTCCCGCCCGGGCCGCGGCCAGTGTGCTCCCGCCGGTGTAGGCAAATAGGTTGAGGACTTGCAGCGGTCTGCGGGCCCGCTGCACTTGTTCGGCAATCCAGCCCCAATTGCTCCGTTGTTCGGGGAAGACACCGACTTGCCCCGACGGCAGCGGGGTGAGCTTTACGGTAAACCGCAAGTCGTCCGGTGCGGGCAAGAGATAAGACGACTCTGCCCAATCACCTACTGAAGGGAGCCAGTTTCCTGCGGCGGCCCGCCGGGCCGCGTAGCGGGCGGTGGCCTGAGGCCACGCGAGCGGTTCCGCCGGCTCGCTAGCAGCCGCAGCCGGACAGGGCCGGTCCAGTAGCCAAGCCCCAAACCGTTCCAGCTTGCGGCCGCCGCCAAAATCCAGCAGTTCATAATCAGGCCAGGTCGTGGGCGTTTTTTTGGTTGGTGTCATTGTCTTGCACTTCCTGAGATAGCGGCCGGAGGCCGCCATCTCAGGAAGGAAAAAGGGAGCGCTTGGCGGCGATTGGCATGTGAAGGCGGCCTGTTGGGATCGTCCCAGGGTGGGTCTTCACGATCGACTTTGGTGCAGATCAATTTACTTCTGAAAGAACGGCCTCCGGCCGTTTTTTCAGAAACTGCAGATTGTCGCTCTGCCGCCTTGGTTGGCGGGTCTGCCGTGAGGGCCTACAATGGAAGGTTCGCGCATTTTTGATCTCTCACCCTGCCCCCGCAAGGACGCATGCCCGCTTCTGATATCATCATCCAAGGCGCTCGGGAACACAATCTCCGGGATGTCGATTTAGTCTTGCCCCGGAACGAGCTGATTTGCCTGACGGGTGTTTCCGGGAGTGGCAAGAGCTCCCTGGCGTTTGACACCCTGTTTGCCGAGGGCCAGCGGCGGTATGTAGAAAGTCTCTCGACCTTTGCCCGGCAGTTTTTAGGGCAGATGCCTAAGCCGGATGTGGATCATATTAGTGGACTGAGCCCATCCATCTCGATTGCCCAGAAAAGTGCAGGGAGCAATCCGCGTTCGACCGTAGGGACGATCACCGAGATTTATGACTTTTTACGGGTGCTGTATGCCCGCGTCGGGCAAGGCCACTGTCCCCAGTGCCAGCGGCCGATTACGGCCCAATCCCGCGAGCAAATCATCGCGCGGATTATGTCCCAACCTTCGAAGACGAAGTTTTTGATATTGGCACCGGTGGTCCGCGGGCAGAAGGGTGAGTTTCGCGATTTATCCGCAGACCTGCTCAAGCGGGGCTTTATTCGCGCTCGCGTGGACGGCCAGGTGGTGCAGCTGGCGGACGATCTGTCTTTGGATCGGCAAATGCGGCACAACATCGAAGTGGTTGTGGATCGCCTGACGTTGAGCTCCAGTGTCCGCAGCCGACTGGCGGAGGCCGTAGAGACCGCGCTCAAGGTGGGCGATGGCAGTCTCATCGTAGTGCCTGACGCGGGGTCTTCTGCGACTACTCCAGCTGCCCGGGGGAAGTCCCAGCACTCCACCGACATCCTGTTCAGCGCCGATTACGCCTGCAATCATTGCGGAAAAAGTTTTCTACCGCCGACGCCGCAACTGTTTAGCTTCAACAGTCCCCAGGGCATGTGCTACGAGTGCGACGGTCTGGGGCAAATGTTTTCTTTTGACCCAGCCAAGCTGATCACGAGTCCGGAAAAATCTCTGGCTCAGGGCTGTATCGAACTGCTGGGCACCTGGAAAGATCTGGGACGCTGGAAACGTCACATTTATAAGGGCGTAGCCGACACGATCGAGCGGAAGCAGGAGCTGGCTGCCGGGACCTTGCTGGAGACGGCCTGGGAAGAGTTGACTTCCGCCCAGCAGCAGATCTGGTTGTGGGGTACGGGCGATGAGCACATCACTTTTACTTGGCGCGGGGGCAAGAATTCCCAAAAGTACGGTGGCACCTTTGACGGGTTGATTCCTGAGCTGTTGGAAAAATATCGTGGGGCCAAAAGCAAATCGTTGCTGGCCAAGTTAGAAAAATTCATGAACGTGATTGGCTGTCCCGATTGTGGGGGCGAGCGGTTGAATCCTCAGGCCTGCGCGGTGACGTTGGTCTCCAGCCATCCGGAATTTGCTGACGACCCCGCGCGGAGCTTACCAGCCGTCAGTGATCTGTCGATTGAGGCGGCCCAAAAATTTTTCAGTGGTTTGGAGCTGGATGCGACGGGACAAAAAATAGCTGCGGAGGTGCTCAAAGAAATCCGCGGGCGGCTGGGGTTTTTGACCAATGTGGGGCTGGATTACCTCTCGCTGAACCGCACGGCGCCCACGCTCTCGGGAGGCGAAACCCAGCGGATCCGCCTGGCCGGTCAAATCGGTTGTGGTTTGGTCGGCGTGTTGTACATTTTGGACGAGCCCTCGATTGGTTTGCATCCTCGCGACAACGATCGCCTGCTAGACACGCTCAAGCGGCTCCGCGACCTGGGCAACACCGTGGTGGTGGTCGAGCATGACGAAGATACGATGCGGGCTGCCGATCGCATCATCGATTTTGGGCCGGGGCCGGGCATCCGAGGTGGGGAAGTGGTGGCTTCCGGAAGTGTGGCCCAGGTCTGTCAAGCCAAGCGGAGCGTGACGGGGGCCTATTTGTCTGGGAAACGGCAGATTGCCGTGCCGGAAACAAGAAGAATCCAGGCTGTCGGCGCGAGCCCTGCACAGCCATTCGCAGGTTTTGACCCCAGCACTCCGCGGCTCAAGGTAGTGGGTGCCTGCCACAACAATCTAAAAAACGTGGACATCGAAATCCCGCTGGGCGGATTCGTGTGCCTGACCGGCGCCAGTGGGAGTGGGAAGAGCTCCATTTTTTCTGACATTTTGGTGGAATCGCTCCGTCGTGATTTAAACAAAGGCAAGGGCCAGCCGGGGGCGCATGACGCGCTGGAGGGTCTGGAATACCTCGACAAAATGATCGCCATCGATCAGTCGCCCATTGGTCGCACGCCCCGCAGCAATCCGGCCACGTACATCAAGGTGTTTGACGAGATTCGCAGTCTGTACGCGCAGCTGCCCGAGTCGAAGCGGCGAGGTTATAAGCCGGGTCGTTTTAGTTTCAATGTGGCCGGAGGACGCTGCGAGGCTTGTAGCGGCAACGGCTCGAATAAGTTGGAAATGGATTTTTTGGCCGACGTGTGGATTACCTGCAATGTTTGCCAAGGGCACCGTTTTAATCACGAGGCTTTGCAAGTTGAGTACAAGGGCAAGTCGATCTCGGACGTGCTGGAGATGGACGTGCAGCAGGCGCTGGAGCATTTTGAAAACATCCCCAAGATTCACCACAAGTTGGCAACCTTGCATGATGTGGGCTTGGACTACTTAAAACTGGGCCAGCCCTCGCCCACGCTTTCCGGCGGCGAGGCGCAACGGATCAAATTAGCTCGGGAACTGGTAAAAAAGTCTACCGGTAAAACCCTCTACATGCTGGATGAGCCCACCACGGGTTTGCACTTTGCCGACATCGAATTGCTGCTGAAAGTGCTGCACGATTTTGTGGATGCGGGCAACACGGTGTTGGTGGTGGAACATAACCTGGATGTGATTAAGACGGCCGATTGGATTATTGACCTCGGGCCCGACGGCGGGAAGTTTGGTGGCGAGGTGGTGGCTACGGGCACGCCCGAGCATGTGATGGAGTATGCATTAAACGCCCCTGCCAGCACTCCCCGGGAGGTATCCAGCGGCGGGGAAAGATTGCAGCACGAGGCGGACCGCGGCAATCAGACTGCGCTGCCTTCTTATACGGGACGGGCTCTGGCGGCGCATCTTCGTGGCGCGCCAGCGGAGACGACCGCGCCTGTGCGGCGGAGTGCAGCGCGGCAGGCCACGCATATCGTGGTGCAGGGGGCGGAGCAGCATAATCTGCGGAATGTGCAGGCCAAGATTCCCCGCGATCAGTTCACGGTATGCTGTGGGCCCAGTGGCAGCGGCAAGAGTTCACTGGCCATGGACACCATTTATGCCGAAGGCCAGCGGCGTTATGTCGAAAGCTTAAGTTCGTATGCGCGGCAGTTTATTGGCCAGCTGCAAAAGCCCCGCGTGGAATCGATTGAGGGACTTTCGCCGGCGATTGCCATCGAGCAGCGGACCACGGGCCACTCACCCCGGTCCACGGTGGGAACCGTGACGGAGATTTATGATTACTTCCGCATCCTGTTTTCCCGCATGGGACAAATGTTTTGTCCGGAATGCGATGAGCCCGTGGGGACTCAGAGTGCCGACGAGGTGGTCGATGCGGTATTGGCAGAGCCCCAGGGAACACGTTTGTATTTGTTGGCCCCGGTGGAGTTGCCGCAGGGAAAAACCTACGAGGACTATTGGGAATTTCTGCGTGCCAGCGGTTACGTGCGGGTGCGCGTTGATCAGCAGACGCATGAACTGGACAACATGCCGGCGGTGGATCGCCGCCGGAAGCACGAGTTGGAGGTGTTGGTCGATCGGGTCACGATTCGCCACAACGCCCGCGGCCGTTTGGCTGAAAGTATCGAGAATGCCCTGGCCTTAGGCCAAGGGGTATTGCACACGCTCGCGGTGGAAGAGGGGATTCCCGAGGCCCGGTGGCAGCAGCGGGTCTACAGCCAGCACCTGGCGTGCGGCGGCTGCGGACGGAGCTTTGAGCCCCTGTCGCCCCATCATTTTTCTTTTAACAACAGTCTCGGTTGGTGCGATGCCTGCGAAGGGCTGGGCACGGAGGTGGGGGCCAACCCGGCCGCCCTGCTCCGCAGCACGCAGCTGACGTTGGCGGAAGGTGCCGTGCTGGCCTGGCCCCAAGTGCAGCAGCCGTTGTTCGCCGCCATGCTGGACGCCCTCTCCGCGCACACGGGGCTCCCTACCGATGTCCCCTTTGATCAACTCCCACCCCGTCACCGCCGGACGGTATTGTATGGCACGGGCCAGGAGTGGATTGAAGTAGGCGCGAGTTACGAGTCACGAGGCGCGAGTCGGAAGAAAAAAACTCGCAACTCGCGGCCCGCAACTCGCAACTCCTTCCGCTTCCAGTACAAGGGTCTGTACCCCGCATTGGAAGAGGCTTCGCGGCTTTCTCCGCGGTTGCGTACCCAGTTGGATCATTTGGTGGATGAGATTGAGTGCAGTCAGTGCGGGGGTAGCCGCTTGCGTGATGATGCGGCGGCGGTGCGGTTTTCCGGACACACGATTGGCGAGTACTGCCGCTGGCCACTGGATCCGTTGTTGGCGACGGTCAAAAAATGGAAATTGGCCGCGCGGGAGAAAAAAGTGGCGGGTGAGTTGATCCGCGAGATTCGCAATCGGCTTACCTTCTTGCTCGATGTGGGGCTGGAGTATCTCTCGATTGGTCGCCAGGCACCGACCCTGTCGGGCGGCGAATCGCAGCGGATTCGCTTGGCCAGCCAGGTGGGCAGCGGGTTGTGTGGGGTGCTGTATGTACTGGACGAACCCACCATCGGCCTGCATCCCCGCGACAACCGGCGGCTGGTGGGGGCCTTGCATAAGTTGCGTGATTTGGGCAACACGCTGGTGGTTGTGGAGCACGACCGCGAAGTGGTGGAAAGTGCTGATGGTCTGCTGGACTTTGGCCCGGCCGCCGGCCGTCGCGGCGGTGAAATCGTAGCCCGCGGCACGCCGGCGGAAGTGGCCAGCAAACGCAAGAGCGTCACGGGCCCCTACCTCTCAGGCAAAAAGGCCATTTCCATTCCGCAGCAGAGAAGGATTGAGGGGGGCGCTGGGCGCCAGGCGCGAGGCGCTCGTAAGAATAAGAAGCAAAAAACCAGCGCCCAGCGCCCAGCGCCTAGCGCCTCCCAACTAAAAATTATTGGCGCCCGTCATCAAAACCTAAAAAACATTGACGTGGAAATTCCGTTGGGGACGCTGACGGCCGTGACGGGGGTCAGTGGCAGCGGCAAGAGTTCGTTGGTGCAGGAGGTGCTTTACAACCAGTTGGCTCGGATGTTGCATCGGGCGGGTACATCGCCCGGGGCGCATGATAAAATTGTGGGTGTGGAGCAGATCGACAAAGTGATTCGTGTGGATCAGCGACCTTTGGGGAATACGCCTACCTCCAACCCGGCCACCTACACGGGACTGTTTGAATTGGTGCGGCAGATGTTTGCCCAATTACCGGCCGCCAAACTGCGTGGTTATTCCGCGCGGCGGTTTAGTTTTAATGTTTCGGGGGGCCGCTGCGACGCTTGTGAAGGAGCCGGGCAAATTTGCATTGAGATGCATTTCTTGCCCGACGTGTGGGTGGATTGCGAGACGTGCCAGGGCCATCGCTACAATCCCGAGACCTTGGAAGTGCGTTATCAAGAGCACTCGATTGCTGATGTGCTGGAAATGTCGTGTGGTGAGGCGTTGCGGCTGTTTCAGAACATTCCCAAGCTCCGCCGTACCTTGCAAACTCTGTGCGATGTGGGGCTGGACTATTTGGCCTTGGGGCAGAGCGCGGCCACGCTTTCTGGTGGTGAGGCCCAGCGGGTCAAGCTGGCCTCCGAGCTGGCCCGCCCCGACACAGGCAAAACGCTGTATGTCCTGGACGAACCGACTACGGGTCTGCATTTTGACGATATTGTGAAACTCTTGGATGTGTTGCATCGGCTGGTCGACTTGGGCAACACGGTGCTGGTGATTGAACACAATTTGGATGTGATCAAACAGGCCGATTGGATTATCGACCTGGGTCCCGAGGCGGGCGCGGGTGGTGGGACGATTGTGGCCCAGGGGACGCCGGAGCAGGTCGTGGCGGGGGCGCGGGGGCGCGAAGTAAAGAAAAAGTCAGCCCGCTCGGCGGGTGGGAAGAATGCGTCCTCCGTTTCGCATACGGCCCTGGCCTTGGCCCCCGTTTTGGCGGCGGGCCCTTACCGCCAGCGGAATGGGAAGTCGACGGTCGCGGCTGGCATACCCGTGATCGCGTGAGCCGGGCAGGCCAACCGTGTCATTGGGACGGCAAGCTGTTGGACATGATTGAACGACGGATTCAGGAATTGGGGGATTTTAGTGCCACGAATTGGAATTCACGGACGATCGTGGAGATTGCGGCTCTCAAGAAAAGCGACGGCTGGTTTTTCCATGCGATTACGGGCGAGCCGTGGTTGGTGAAGTTAAAATTCCGCACCGCCAAGAAAACCTTCCAGCGCGACGAGCTGATGATCGACTTGGGTCTCAAGTCCCTCAACGAGCTACCGGAAATCGAGGCTTATGGTCACGGTCCGCGGGTCCGCTGCAAAAACTTGCGCGGCCCTTGGCAGGAAGTGCAGATTGCCGCGTACAGTCGGGCGGAACTGGACACCCCTGCCTTTTGGAGCTTTTTAGAGCGGGCGGTGGCCGGTTTTCGTAAGTTTACCGAGCGGGTGGAGCAGAAGCCGGAAGAATTGATGCCTTGGAAGGTGTTGGGTCGTCGTTGGCATCTGGCCCGCAAGGGTTTTCCGCCTGGCAAGTCTCCCCAGTGGTCGCACGAGGTGCTGGAAGACCTGTTGGAGAACTTAGGGGAAGTGGCTGGCACGGACGTCAATGGTTCGCAGTTTTTGTGGAACAATCAGCAGGTGGTGCACCTCCGCGTGGCCCAGCAACGGGAGCCATGGGCCTCGGTGTACACCAAACGTCTGGCCGGGGTGGACCTGGTGCTCAACGGCCCTAGCGGTGCCTTTGCCACGGGGCGGATTGCCCAATTGGCCGCCCAGCGGGCGATCACAGCGGGGAACGACCTGGACCAAGTAAAATTCCGTTTTGTGACGCCTGAAGATTTGAGAGCGGAGGAGCTTGTGGAATTCCTTGGTGAGCATCTAGAAGCCGTCCGCGGCGCGGCCTCATCATCCCAAGCTTGAGCAATGCTACGTCAGAGTCGCGGGGGGCCGCATCGCTCTCTCTGCTCTTGGTAATGGATTGCACAATTTGTTAGGTGCCGATAGATAATCAAATAACCGAGTATTGGAAATGGATGATTACGAAAAATATGAAGAAGATTGCAAAAAGATAAGAAAAGCTAATGAACGCCTGCTCAATGAGTTTGGGGTATGGTTGAAGGCTTCTGGTCTAGCGGAAAAAACGATAAACAACCATCGTTTAAATATTGATTTCTACATAAACGACTTTCTGCTTTACGAAGATGCAACTGAAGCAAAAGACGGTGTAGACGATGTATCTATGTTTCTTGGCTATTGGTTCATAAAAAAGGCTCTGTGGGCCAGCCAATCAAGCATCAAGAGCAATGCGACAAGCCTCAAGAAATTTTACACGTTCGTGCATGAAAAAGGCTTGATAGATAAAGAAGATCTGAGTGATCTAAAGGAAACGATAAAAGCAGAAATGCCGGAGTGGTTGGCGGCTCTGGGGCGCTATGATGATCCATCAATTGAAGAAGTTTGGTGAGGCGAAACATGGTTTCTTGAGCTGGAAAAGAAATATCGGTAGTTTTAAATTTGGAATTTGGCCGATGAAGCCAAGTGCGGGCCAAGTGCTGGCTGCCAAAAACGTCGGTTTCCGGGCGGCTTATCGCCCTGGTTCCTGGTGAGAACGGGGGGGGATTTGGAAGTACTGATTCGCTCATTCCCATGGCAACGGAAGGTCGTGGTGCTTCTTGTTCACAGAACCTTGGTGAGATCCTGGCAGGCCTCCAGGGATCGACGATGGAATTCGAGGAAGCCTACCCCGTCGAGGCGCCTGACGTGATTGGAGAAGACCGAGACCTAAGGAGATTAAAAAGGTTCCTGACACCTTTTTTTGCACGGTGCATGAAATCACGGTCGCTGTTCGGCCACGACTTTCGTGTTGAACGGGATTGGGCGGCCCGCTCTTTCGGGCCTAAGCTGAGGTCCCAGTTTGCCGGAATGATGTCACCTCCAACTTACATATTATGGCAAAGAACCAAATGAATTTGCGCAAGCATCAGGAACTTCAAGCGTTGGTAGCACAAAGTGCGTCACTTACGGACTGGTGAACACGGTTTGCCACGAAGATGCTTGAGCGACAAAAAGGCTTGTTTCTCCAAGAGATATATGATAGTTTGTGTTGCTAGTCTGCAGAGATATGAGGTCGGTTCCATGCCCCACTATTTGCCGCAAGGGACTGCCCCACTATTTGCCGCAAGGGACTTCAGGATTTGTTCCACGGCTCAGCCTAGCGGAGATTCAAATTGGATTCCAATCCCAACGACGCGCCATCCAAGACGGATTCCTTCTCACCGGCACCTCCGAGACGCCCACGTGGCATCGCGATTCTGGCCATCCTGGCGATTCTTGGTGGTGTCCTCATGATGATCGCGCCAATCGTATTTGCCGCCTCATGGCAAGAGACTAGGGCGGCCATCATGGAAATGGGGTTCCCGCCGGTACTCGTTTTGGTCGGCATCGCATTTCTTGCAATATTGACGCTGGCGTCGGGAATCGGGATGTGGTGCGGTTTGCAATGGGGATGGTGGCTAGGTTGTTTTTATTACGTCTATGCCGTCTTCCGGAATGCTTCTGCACTGTGGACGATCGCCGCAATGTCCGATGCTCTCATGGAGACTGCGCGCGGACCTGAATACTATTACGCAAAACATTCCATCCGAATCGTAGTTAGCCTCCTGCTGGTTCTTTACTTCTTCAAACGAAGCGTCTTGGAATACTTTGGCCTGACAGAGATCAACAAACTCAAGGTAATAGGCATGCTTGTGTTAATTTGTATTGGGATTATGGTAGCGTTTGCAGAGATCGCCACGCTGGTGTCTTGAGGCGTTCGTTTGCGCGCAGAACAATACCGTAGGACCGTGCGATGCACGCGCATGGGAACAAGGGTGTTGGAAATGGTAAGCCAATGCCTCGCCGCGTGATCGCAAACGTTCGACGAAAGACAAAAGCATGGTTGAGTATAGATTCCTTTTTGACGCGGCGTTCCTAATTCAATCGTTTCAGAAATACCGCAGGCAGCACGGGGCACGACGTGTCTTCGTGGCGATCAAGTCGGTTGCGTCGGTCCTGCTGCTGGTCTTTACGGTCTTTGTCGCTGCTCGCAGAGA
>CAMYJY010000008.1 GCA_947258835.1 uncultured Pirellulales bacterium | reverse complement strand
GCGGCGGCTCACCGAGAAACCTGGTTGGGAGGCGGATGGAATGGGCTTTTCCGGCCCAAACCGGCCGGCACCAGGCATACCTGTTTTCACTTTGAGTAAATAACTAGAGCAAGAATCATCATGCGTACGCCAAGAGAGCTCCAAGCACTGTATCAACAAGGAAAAAATATCACCCAACTATTACGCGAGGAGCACGGACTCCAGCACAACACGGATACAGTCATCGAAATCGCGTACGACTTGCAGACGGGAAGTTACATTGCAGCAATGAACGATGCGGACATGGAGAGGCACAAGCGGGAGTACACTGCGGAGATTGCCAAAACCATGCTCTCTTTGTGCCAGCCAACATCCATCTTGGAAGCCGGTGTTGGTGAAGCGACCACTCTCTCCGGCGTGCTGCAAAACTTAGAACCTGACGTGAGCAGCTATGGTTTTGATCTCAGTTGGTCACGCGTTGCATGCGCGAAGCAATGGCTCCTGAGCCAAGGCATGGACACCACCACCCTCTGCACGGGAAACCTGTTTCACATTCCTTTTGCCGACAACTCCATGGACATTGTTTATACCTCCCATTCCATAGAACCAAACGGAGGGAACGAGAAGCCAATCCTGCAGGAACTATTTCGAGTTGCGAAAAAATTCCTCATCTTATGCGAGCCTGGATATGAACTTGGCAACGAGGACGTGAAAAAGAGAATGGATCTTCATGGGTATTGCAAAAACCTCAAAGGGACAGCGGAGGACCTGGGCTATCCTGTTTTGACACACAAACTGTTCCCGGTCACAGCAAACCCGCTGAATCCAACCGCAATCACAGTGATCGAGAAACAGGCAGGGAGCATGGCGCCATCACACGTGCTCGCCTGCCCTCAATACAAAACACCCCTGGAACAGCTAGACGGCATGATGTTCAGTCCAGAAGCATTGGTTGTTTATCCCATTGTGGGGGGCATTCCTTGCTTGAGGATTGGAAATGGTATTTTTGCGAGCAAGTACAAAGAGCTGCACTTCCCGAGATAGCGGCCGGAGGCCGCGCAGACATCCATAAGCTGTTAGTAGCATGAATAGTCGCAAACGATATTCACTTTGGCGGGCCTTTTGCATTACTCGGCAAACCAACAACCACCCCTTGATTGCCGAGGTGTTTCAAAACGCTTGCGCCAACAACTGGCATATTCGCTTTTGTTATCAATGGTACTCCTGGCTGCCGCGCCGGATCCAAGCGCTGGCCGTGTTCCTCTACGGCTGTGCCTGCACCGCGAAAGTACGCGTCCCGCCGCTGTTACCAGACGCCATTTTTAGCAACCCCGCCTTCGTCAATGAGCAAATAGTCGTGGCTAGCTTTGCCGAAGACTTCGCGCAATTCCCCGTGCAGACAGCAACTTACAGCACGAAGTTTTTGGCTTACCCCAGCTCCTGGTGGCGCTTGCGTGGCGGCTTACGGCATGCCCGAAAACTATTCCGCCTGTGTCACTTGCTTACCAAACGGTACGATTTTTTACCCGCCATGCGCGGGGGCAGCACCCTGTTTTATGGTTTATTTTTTCAAGGGACATTACGGCGCCAGCAGCCGGCGGCAGCCTTAATTGTCAGCAATTATTCCCCACAAGCCATGGGACTCGCCTTCGCCTCGCACGCCAGCAACACGCCGCTCTTGTTCCGCAATCATGCCCTACCGGCCAGCGCCAAGGGCATTCACTTTAAACCTTTATGTAGTGATTTGGCCATTCTTACCGGCGAATACGCCAAAGATACTTATGCCCGGCAGGCCTATTTGTCAGGAGAGGTGTCCTATTGCGGCTTGTCACCCCAGGGCCCGGGTGATCAGGTGCCGTCCATGACGCCCACGGCCAATCATCCGTTGCATTTGGGGGTCTTCCTCACCGGCGTGTACGATTTGGACCTCTTGCAAGCTTGCCTGGAACGATTGATCACCGCCTTGCAGCCGGAAGTGATTCACCTGCGGCCCCACCCGCTCGACCTCACCCGACCCGACTTTTCCGACCTTGCCCGCTGCTATCCGATCTTGGACATTGACGCGAAGACTCCCTTAGCCGAACATTGTCAGCGGACCGATTTCGTTCTCTGCGGCAACACCAGCGCCATGTTGGAAGTGCTACGTACTGGCACGCCGGTAGTTTACGAGCATCGCCTCGATACCGTGTATTATGATTACCTCGGTGCCGTACGGAACAATCTGGTGCTGTCGTACGCGACTTTCTCAAAGCAGCTGGCGGAGCATGATATCGCTACCATTCTCAACGGGTTTTATAGCGCGGCGGATTGGCCAGCGCGCATGCGCTATTACGATGCTGGATTCCAGCAAGATACACAGGCGGTGCTCGCCACCGCTGCCACAGCGATTCAGAAGTGTCTCCAGCAGCCGACAAAAGGGGTAAGCAATCGTGCTGCACAAAGTTAAGCCCCCCTCGTGCGCTACCGTAGCCTTAGCTGCCACGACCCTGTTCTTCGTGGGGAAGATTCTCTACACAACGGGCATCTATATTTTCAGTGGTGACTATTACTTGGAAAAAGTTCTGAGCCTGTTTCACCTGCATCGGCTGCATACGCCTGCACTATTTCCAGATGATTATTTGGCAGAGTATGCAGCTGCCACCTTCAACCAGCCCTGGCTCTACAAAGTTTTGGTGTTTGGTTGGATCTCCCTGTTTGGCGAGACAGAAATTTTGTTGCGTATTTTTCTACCGCTCACCAGCTTCGCGCTGTTTCTAGCACCGCTGGCCTACGCGGGCTATCACCTGGGCGGTAAACTCCAGGCCTGGGCCACGGGACTGTTTGCCATGGTGCCGTACGTGCTCTGGTATCATTTTTTCTCCAGTTATCCGCAGGCCTTTGCCTTGCCGCTGTTGGCATGCACCGCATGTGCGCTGGTGCAGCAGCGCGTGAAGACGCTCCTGCTCCTGTGCCTGCTTGCGCCCCTGATCTATATTCCCATGGCGCCGATTATTGGCCTGAGCACGGCCCTCCTCCTGCTCACCACACCGCGCAGGCACTTGCAACCGCCAGTGACCGAGTGGTCGTTTGTCTGCCGTCTCCTACTCACCGCAGGCATTGGTGGAGTGAGCTTGGCACTGTGTATCGTGGGCTTAAAACCATTTTTCACGGACCACTCCGTGTATGGCGAAAGAGTCAATTACGCCGACACGGCAACCTATCCGGAAGCCGATGTCAACGACGGTCGCGTGCCCACCATCGGCTGGCATGGGTTTCTGCATTTCACCTTCGGCCGCCTGTTTCTGGTTTTACCTTTTTATGAGTTTGATACGGAAAAGCCGTTTGGCTGCGGGGGCTACTTACTGGCGGGCGGCACGCTCATGGCCCTGTGTTGCTTTCTAGGCTGGCCCTGCCGACAGCAGCAGCTGGCCCGCTTAAAACCGCTCGTTTTCAGCATGTTCGCGATGACCGCGCTGGGGCTGCTCGTCATGCCCAACATGGCTTACCGGTTCTTGCATTACCCACTGTACATCGTATTGATTCTGCTCTGGCCAGCATTTTTGGCCACGCTGTCGCACTCGCACTTCGTGCTCAGCGAGCGGCATCGATCTCTGCAGCCCTTGCTGTTGATGGTGCTCGTGCTGGTATCTGCAGCACCGCTGAGCAATCGGGCAGACATGCGAACCCTGTTTCCTCAGTGGACAATCTGCCTCGCCACAGACGATCAGCGGGCTCCTCTTGAGTTCGCCCAAACCACCCCGCTGGATACCGTTTTTGCCGCCTGGCCCACCCAATATGGCAGCAGCCTACCTTACCTGAGCCAGCGCGCCAGCTTTGCGATGGGCAACTATTATGATCTGACCTATCACAACCACGTGCTGCACATGCGGACCCGAACCAAGGCCTTACTGGAAGCCTACTTTGCCACAACGCCAACCCCGCTGTTGGCGCTGCACGAAGCGTGGGGGGTGGATTATCTCATTTATGAGAAATCCGTGCTGGCCTATGACGAAAACCCACGTGCGGCAACATACCACAGGCCATTTAAGGCCTACGTGAAAAACGTTACGCACAGCACACCTCCGGCAAGCTTAATCGCCTTTCGCTTACCGCCAGCGGCAGTGGCGCTAGAAAATAGCGCGGTCATCATCGTCGATTTACAGCGTTTGGTAGAACTTTTCTCAAAGTAAAAACGGACCTGACCTGATCCCGCAAGGCCCACCCAATCGTTGCACTCGGCCCCCCCGGCAGGACTTTCGTCCTTGGCCGGCAGCACAATCGGCTCCATACCCTACCACTGCAGTTCACAAATTCGTAGAATTGGGTTGTTTCTGGGACGATGATCTCCCAGCCTTATCTTCCGGAGTGGTAGTTCCGTGGCATCCTTGTTTGTCATTCGGGGACGCGATCAGGGCAAGCGTTTCCAACTTGAAGATCCCGTGCATACCGTGGGCCGTACCCAGAGTAGCTCGATACGGCTGCACGACACGGAGGTTTCTCGCGCCCATGCCGAGCTGATCCGCAAGGGGGAGTCCTATATCCTACGCGATCTGGGCAGCTCGAATGGCACGTTCGTGAACGGCCAACAGGCCAGCGAACACGAATTGGTCAGTGGCGACCAACTCCAGTTCGGCCGCTCGCTGGTGCTATTTACCGGCAACCATGAGGAGTCTTGGGAAAATATCGATGAACAAGTCGATATTATTGCCCGCGGTGGTAGCAATGACGAATCCCACATCGTAGCGGCGCTCAGCCATTCTGGCGGCAGTGACTGGCTGCTTCCTGACGAGGGCAGCTCTTCCAGCCCTTGGATTGCCCGCGCCCGCAGCAATCTTCAGATCATGTACCGCACGGCGCTGGCGATCAGCCACACCATGGACATCGACCAGCTGCTGGCACGCATCATGGAAATGATCTTTGAGTGGGTCGATGCCGATCGTGGCTGCATCATGCTCAAAGACGTCGAGACCGACAAGCTCGTCCCCAAGGTGCGGCGTCATCGCCGTGGCGTGCGGATCGAAGAGAAAATCACCATCAGCAAGACGATCCTGGACTACGTGGTGCAACACAACGAAGGCGTGCTGACTTCCAATGCCCGTGACGATGAGCGGTGGGACCCCGCCCAAAGCATTGTCAAACTGGGTGTCCGCGAAGCCATCTGCGTGCCGATGCAGGGCCGCTACAACGTGGTCGGGGTGATTTACATCGACACCTCCATCACACCCCAACGGATGCTGATGGGCGAAGGTCAAAGCGATCAGTTCACCGAGGAGCATCTGCGATTGATGATCGCCATCGCCCACCAGGCGGCGCTGGCCGTGGAAGACACCTCGTACTACAAGGCGCTGGTGCAAGCAGAGCGTTTGGCTGCGGTGGGACAAACCATCGCCTCGCTCTCACACCATATCAAAAATATCCTGCAGGGCGTGCGCGGCGGCAGCTATCTCATTGAACTGGGCTTGGGCGACTACGAAAAAATGGTTCGTGACCACGCGTCCGACGCATCCCCGGCTGGCGAGGCGCCGCCCGCGTCCCAGGCGGACCCCAAGTCGGCCTCCGCCGTCGAGACCATTCGCAAAGGCTGGGGGATCGTGGAGCGCAACCAGGAGCGGATTTCGTCCTTGGTGATGGACATGCTCACTTTCAGCAAAGAGCGGACCCCCGAACCCGTGCCCTCGGATCTGAATGCGCTCACCTCGGAAGTGGCGGAATTGCTCCAAGTCCGAGCTCAGGAAGCGGACGTAAAACTGACCCTGGAACTGGACACCGCACTCCCCACCCTGATGTTTGATCCCGAAGCCATGCATCGGGCCATCATGAATGTGCTGGGAAACGCCATCGACGCCTGCGAAGACACGGCAGACGGTCGTGTCGTAGTCCGCTCGAGTTACCTGGCCCACGACAATCTCGCCCGCGTGGTCATCCAAGACAACGGACCGGGCATTGCCCCGGATGATCTGGAGGTGATTTTTAACGTCTTTGTGTCGCGGAAAGGCGGCCACGGCACGGGACTGGGCCTGCCGGTCACTCGAAAAATTCTCGAAGAGCATGGTGGTCAAATCCTCGCGGATAGCCAAGTCGGACAGGGCAGCCAATTCACCTTGGAACTTCCTACCAAGGTCCAGCCCAGCGAAGCACCCCACGTTCCGGCACCTGGCCACACAGACCATGCGGCCCAGGCCCCGCCAGAGGCAAACGCGGAACCGTAAGTGGACGGCCGCTGGCCCAACCACCTGGGAGAGCTGCAGGAACGGGCCTGTTGAGCTAAGGGTAGCCCAGGTTGGCGCACCGCACGCTGCCAAACGCGCACCAGACGATTGGAGAACCTGCAGCTAACCCCGAAAATCGGCTGAGAGCCCCACGTAAGGGTTGTGTGCTTTTTCCTCCCCAATGGTTGTGGGAGGTCCATGGCCAGGGTAGACGCACGTATCGTCGTCGAGAGAGTACATTTTTTCCACGATCGATTGTTTCAACACGGCAAAACTACAGCCGGGAAAATCCGTTCGCCCGACACTCCCGGCAAAGAGGACATCGCCGCCAAAAACGACGGTGGGGCGCAGCCCCAGGGCCACGAAGACGACATGCCCCGCGGAGTGCCCCGGCGTTTCACGTACCTCCAGCCGGAAACCGGCCCCCTCCAGGATCTCGCCTTCGCAGACGACCCGATCGGCCGGCGGACTGAGCAGGTTGGCACCAAAACCGGCCGACAGGTTGGCTACCGGATCTTCGAGCTTGGCTTGATCCCCCGCACCAATCACCAGTGGACAAGCGGGCCATTTGTCTTTCAGGGCCGCGTTGCCACCGATGTGGTCGGCGTGGCCATGCGTGCACAGCAGGGCCGCCGGGGTCCGCTGCAAGCGGGTGATAGCAGTCACAATCTTGCCCGGCTCCAAACCTGGATCGATCACCAGGCAGTCATCTCGCTCCTCAAAATACGCGAGATAGGAATACTGCTCAAATGGCGTCGAGAGAATAGGCTGGATGATAGGGGTCGAGGTCGACACGGTGTGGCTCCTGCATGCAAACGGTAAAAATCCATGCCACCTGCGCGTAGCGCAGCGACCAACGGGAGCGGGCCCACACTCTCCGAGCGGTAGCTCGCTGTGGCCGGCGGCCCCGCGTGGTTTCCCTGATGGTACGGGGCGGGGCTCAAAAAAACTAGCGCGCGCTAGCACGTGGTGCTGGCGTACCGCTAGCTCCTCTTTCCCACCGGGCACCAGACGGCTATCATGCTAAGCCAACCCAAATTAACAGGCGGTTTGGGTAGGGGAGATAATCCGGTTGCACAAACAGGTTGAGCTGTACGGGAGATTGTAATTGTTTCTCTGGGGCGGGGCGATATTTACCAGGGAATCAGCTGGAGCTGATTGACCGCTGGAGGGATACCGCAGATGTGCAAGGTCCCGCTAGCAAAGGCTTTCAGCCGGTGGTCTCGCCGATAATGAGAGGCCTCACACAACGCTGGTACAGAATTTGCTCGCCGTTAGGGTGCTATGTGCCTGGAGTGGAAAATCGCCCTCACAGGTTCAGATAAGGTTCCAACATGTAGGGTGTCCACGAACAGGCGATCCCGCGGTGGGCCGCCGGTAGGAGAAAAGCCATGATACATAAACGTTTTTCAGCACACACCGACTGTCGCCTGCTGGGGCCTGCCCTGCTGCTGGCCCAGGCCCTCTTGTGGGGACAAACGGCATGGGGGCAACTGGCAAACCCCGCGGCCCCGCAATTGGTGGAGCCCATCCACCGGGTGGCTCACGAGGAGCCTGCTGGGCCCGCGCCCCAGGTCGCCTCGCGGATTGCCCACGCCAAACCTCAGGCACCGTTCGACTTAACCCAGCGTCCGGGCGAGCACCCGCTGATGCCTGCCATCCGTTTGGCGCAAAATTCCCTGCAGCTCTTTGACCAAAACGTGCAGGACTACAGCGCCATGCTGATCAAGCAAGAGCGGATCAACGGGGTGCTGGGCGAGCAAGAAGCGGCCTACGTCAAAATTCGCAACGAACCCTTCAGCGTCTACATGTTTTTCCTCAAGCCCAACAAAGGCCAGGAGTGCCTCTACAGCGACCTGCCCGATGGCAGCAAGGGTTCGCTGAATGCACGCGGTGCGGGAATGCTCAAACGACTGGGCGTGATGGAGTTGGATCCCGATGGTCGCATCGCGATGAAGGGTCAAAAATACCCCATTACCAAACTGGGTCTGCGCAATCTGATGACCGAATTGATTGAAGTGGCTTCCAATGACATCAACTTCCTTGAGTGCTCTGTACGCACCGCCCAGAGTAAGATCAACGGGCGAGCCGCCACGTTGATTGAAGTGGTGCATCCGGTCGAACGTGCCAACTTTCGGTTCCACAAGGCTGAGCTGTTTATTGACAACGAGCTGCAGATTCCCATTCGCTACGCGGCGTATCTGTGGCCGGCCGCCCCTGGTCAGCAACCGCCCTTGGAAGAGGCTTACACGTATCTCAATGTGAAGCTCAACAACGGCTATGGCGACGCCGACTTCGACAAGAACAATCCTGCGTATTTTAAGTAGTGAGACGCTGCCCGAGAGAGCAGCCGGTGGCTGCTTTCTCGTTCCCGTCATTCCCGCGCACGCGGGAATCTAGACGCACGCCAGCGAAATTGAGCTCGGTCGATACCGGCCCGTCATTCCCGCGCACGCGGGAATCTAGACAACTCGCGTCACGCCTCCCCGGCCGGTGGCCCCGGGCTTGCAGGCGTTTCACTACTGCAGGAAAACTCTCCACGTACTAGCTCCGGATCAAGCTTTGCTTGATCCGGATCTAGTACGCATTCTCCTGCTGCCAGACCACCCAGACGGTGTGGCACAAAATTTTCACATCCATCCACAGCGTCCATTCACGGATGTAGCGGTGGTCGTATTCAATCCGCTTTTCCATTTTCTCCAAGGTCTCGGTTTCGCCGCGCCAACCGTTGACTTGGGCCAAGCCGGTGATGCCGGGCTTCACCTTGTGGCGGAGCATGTAGCCGTCGATGAGGGTGCGGTACTGCTCGTTATGCGCCGTGGCATGCGGACGCGGTCCCACGAGCGACATCGTGCCGGCCAACACATTAAACAGCTGTGGCAATTCATCCAGTGATGTCTTCCGCAGCACGCGGCCGATCGGGGTCACGCGGGGGTCTTCCTGGCTGGCTTGTTTCACCGCGGCACCATCGTCGCAGCTGCGCATGGAGCGAAATTTCCAGACGCCGATTTCGTCGCCCACCAGGCCATAACGTCTTTGTTTGAAGAAGATCGGGCCGGGTGACGAGCGTTTGACCAAGATCGCGATCACCGCCATCGGCAGGGCCAAGACCAACAGCAACACGGTGGCGACCACGAGGTCAAAGCCCCGCTTCAGAATCCCATCAATCCCGCTGATGGGTGTTTCAAACACACTCACCACGGGCAGCCCGTTAATTTGAGTCCAGCGGGCGTGCAGCATTTGGAACACAAAAAAATCGGGCACAATATACACCGAGGCGGTCGTATCGGCGAGCTTGTCGAGATAATCGCGGATCCGCTGCTCGGCCCGCATGGGAAAAGTGATGAACACAATATCGACGGCCCCCCGCTTGGCCAAGGCCACCAATTGATCGAGTGTGCCGGCCGTTGCGCGCACCTCAGGATCGACATCGGACAAGCGGTCGTCGGGCCGATCATCAAAAAATCCCTGCATGGCCAGGCCCAGCTCGGGGGAGGCTTGGATATTCTGGGCCAGTTGTTGGCCTAATTGATTCGCACCGCAAATAGCGAAGCGACGCGTATTCAGCCCCCGTTTACGCAGGCCCTTCAAAACGAACCGCAAGACAACGCGCCCACCGCCCATCACCAAGGGCGTCACCAGCAGCCACACGACCTTGGTTTCATAACTAAACTGGCCGTTGAATTTGGTAAGTAAGCCGATTCCCAACACGGTCGGTGCGGTGTACATCCAGTTAATCAACACACACCACAATTCCCAGCTGATCCGCGCACCACGCCAGCTACGGTACAAGCCGCTCAGCTCGACCGCCACCAGGTGGACCAGCAGCGTGGTGGCGCCCACCACCGCCAGGTTTTCCAGATGTTTGTCGTCCGTATAGCGGGTGGCAAATAAGGTGGAGCACAGAATGGCCACGATATCCAGCAGGCGATAGCCCACATCGACAAACGAGCGGTGCACACGCACTTGAAATTTGGACGCAGCGGCCACGCTTCACCTAACAATCGCGACGGTTGGATTGGGAAGAGCCTTAGCAAGCCTACGTTCTAAATAGGCCCCGGGCCGTGCGATTTGGTCGGGCCCGGCGATAGCAATCAGTCCGGCCTTAGCGATCGTGACGATGCTGAGGGCTGGCCACCGCGGGTCCCGGGTAGACCAGCGGTGCCTAGCTGACGTAGAACAAGGGGTAGAGAACCCGACCATCAAGCTGCCCAGGCGTGCGGGCACCGCTGGTTTTTTAGGAACGAGACGGGTTGTCGGTGGAATCCTGAGTCCACCCCGCAACGAGGCACATCCCATGAAATATCCCACCAAAACCGTAACTGCGCTAGGTTGCCTCGCGGCCTGGTTGCTACCGGCCTGGAGCGTTTGCTGTCTGGACGCCGCAGCCCCCTCGGCCAGTTGGGAGCAGGCGGATGCCCTGTATGCAGACGGCAACTACCGCGAAGCCCTGGCCCACTACGAAAAACTGTTGGCTGTTGACGACGCTCCCGCATCCCCCCTCCTGGTAGCCGGCTACCAGCGGGCAACGCGGTGTTTTCAGCAACTCAATGCACTGGACCGGCTGGACACGTTCCGCGAAACGGTGGTCCGCGCCCACCCAGACGATTGGCAAGTGCTCGCTGCGGTGGCCCACAGCTATCTCCAACTTCCGCATACCGGCTACCGCGTTGCCGGAGAATTCCAACGCGGTCCGCAGCGTGGTCCGGGCCAGGTACAGCATGCGACCGCTCGCGATCGAACACGGGCCTTGCAGCTGCACTACCGCGCCCTGCAAATCCTGACTGCAGCCAGCACGCCTCCGGGGCCCACCGCCGCCCACTGGCTGATGGAGCAATTTGCGGCGGCCTTAATGCACGGCAACCGCTATCAACAAGCCTGGAAACTACAGCGCCTCACCGCGCTGACCTCCTTGCCGGATTATGAAAGCGGGTGGGGGCCCGCAGGCCACAGCCCACCTGGCGCGGCGGTCGACCCGGCAGGCGATCCCGTGTTTTACCCGTTACCCGTATCCTGGCAGGCCGCTCACAATGATGGCCAGCGTTGGCGGTGGATCCTGGAGACCGCAGCCCGTTGGCAACCGCAGTTGCGGCAGGCAGTGCAACGAACCCGAGCGCGTTTTTTGCAATCTCAATTTGGCGTGGAGACGCTGGCCTCCAGCGGGGTGCGGTGGGGCCGTCCCGCCGACACGGAAGCCGCCACGGGCACCTGGGCGCTGCAAACTCTGACCGAGGAGGAAACGATCGCGCGTCTCGCCACCGGCGTCCGCCGCTTCGCGTTGCCGGAGGAACACAACCATCTCAAAATATATCAACAAATCTTGGCGAACAAAGCATCGAGCCAACATGCCGTGGCAGCGCGACAGCTGGCCAACATCTTTGAGAATCGGCAGCAGTACGACGTAGCCGCCCAGTACTGGCAAGCCCATCACGAGGACCTCCCCGAGGGCCCTGAGCGACTGGCACAGATTCAAGGCCCTTGGGGACGGTTGGAACCGGTCCTGACACAACCCGCGGGCACGGGCGCAACGGTTGACTTTCGTTTCCGCAATGGCCACCGGGTAGAATTCACGGCCCATCGCATCCGCATCCCCCGCTTGCTGGCGGACATCAAATCCTACCTCCGAGCCAACCCACCCCAGTTGGAGGCACAGCAACTGCAACTGGAAAACCTGGGACATCGCCTGGTTGTCGAGCGGCAGGATCAATACTTAGGCCAGGAGGTCGCGCGCTGGAGCCTGGATCTCCAGCCCCGGGAGCGGCATCTCGATCGGCGGATTACCGTCACGACCCCGCTGGAACAGGCAGGGGCCTATTTGTTGACCTCCGAGATGGACGGCGGGAACCGGACCAGCCTAGTATTGTGGATCAGCGACACGGCACTGGTCAAAAAGCCGCTGGCCAACAAATCCCTGTACTATGTCGCCGATGCCTTGAGCGGGGCCCCCTTGGCGGATGCCAGCGTGGAGTTTTTTGGCTATTGGCGGGAAGACCAGGGCCAGCTGCACACCAAGAGCGTGAGCGCCCGGACCAGCTCGGCCGGCTTGGTGGAACTCCCCAGCGACAAAGAACATCTTCGCCACCGCTGGTTGGCAGTGGCCACCACATCCTCCGGCCGCCTGGCCTACCTCGGTTTTCGTCGCGTCTGGGCCGGTGCGTACTACGACCGACCGTACCAACAAGTAAAAGCCTTCTCGATCACGGATCGTCCCCTCTACCGTCCTGGCCAGACCTTGGCCTACAAATTCTGGGTGCGCCAGGCTCAGTACGACTTGCCAGACACTTCCCAGTTCGCAGGCCAATCGTTTTTGGTCGAAATCCGAGATCCGAAAAACGAACGGGTCTTCAGTGAACAGCTCACCGCGGATTCCTACGGCGGACTGGCCGGCAACTGGACCGTCCCGGCGGAGGCCCGCTTGGGCCAGTACCGGATTCAAGTTGCCCGTCACGGCGGCGGCACCTTTCGCGTGGAGGAATATCAGAAACCAGAATTTGCCGTCACCATCACGGCTCCCCCGCGGCCCGTGCAGCTAGGTGAAAGCTTCCAGGCCAAAATCTCGGCCCAGTACTATTTCGGCGAGCCCGTCACGCAGGCCCGCGTCCGATATCGGGTTTTGAGAACCGCCACCGTCGCAGATTGGTTCCCGCCGCGGCCTTGGGATTGGCTGTACGGTCCCGGCTATGGATGGTTTGCCCCCGACTCTTCCTGGTATCCTGGCTGGCAGCGCTGGGGTTGCCAGCCGCCTTGGGCCAGGGGCCATTGGCCAGCGGCAGCGCCCCCGGAGGTGGTGGCCGAGCAAGAAGTTTCCCTCGGCCCGGATGGTAGTGTCCACGTCGACATCGATTCCTCTCTGGCCGCGCAATTGCATCCCGACCAAGACCACACGTATCAGATTCAGGCGGAAGTGGTGGATGCCTCCCGCCGCACGGTCGTCGGCCACGGACGTGTCTTCGCGGCCCGCCAGCCGTTCCGCGTCGCTCTCTGGACGGAACGGGGTTATTACCGTGTGGGGGATACGATTCGCATGGGTAGCACCGCTCGCACCTTGGATGGACAACCGGTGGCAGGGCCGGGCACGCTGCGGCTGCTGCAAGTGCGTTATGAAAGGGGCCAACCGGTAGAAACGGAAGTGGGGCGTTGGGATTTGGCGACCCGTGCCGCGGGGCAGGCGAAATTTCAAATCAAGGCCGCCACCGCGGGGCAGTACCGACTGGCTTATGAAGTCACCGATCCCCAGGGGCACAAGATCGAGGGCGGTCAGCTGCTGACCGTGACGGGCGAAAATTTTGACGGCGGGGATTTCCGCTTCAACGATCTGGAACTGATACCCGACCGGCGGACCTACCGGCCCGGGGAGCAAGCCCAGTTGCAGATCAATAGCAACCGCGAGCAGGCCACGGTGCTACTCTTTGCGCGGCCGGCCAATGGTGTTTATTTACCCCCGCAAATGATTCGACTGACCGGCAAGAGTCAAATCGTCACTCTCGACGTGACGGCGGCGGACGCGCCCAATTTCTTTGTGGAGGCGGTAACCATTCACGGTGGCCGGGTCCATACGGTCACCCGTGAGCTGTGCGTTCCCCCGGAAAGGCGGATGCTCCAGCTGGAAATGCTACCTACGGCTGAGGCTTTACTGCCCGGCCAAACGGCAAAAATTTTATGCAAGTTGACCGATGCAGAACAAAAACCCTTCCGCGGGTCGCTGGTGGTTACCATTTACGACCAGGCCCTGGAGGCCATCTCCGGGGGGAGCCAGGTGGCCCAGATTCGCGATTTCTTTTGGAAGTGGCGCCGCAGCCACCGCCCGCAGAGTACGTCCAATCTCCAGCGGTACTCGGCCGTACAGATCCCACCGGATCAGCAGGCCATGCAAGACCTGGGCATGTTTGGCCGGGACGTGGCGGATCCGCGCCGCGCAGATGCGGCAGGCGCGAGAAAAAGTGAACGGGCAGGTGGGGGGAGAAACCGCTGGGCGGACGGCACGCATTCGCCGGTCGCGGCGGTACTGGCGGAGTCTTCCAGCTCCGACATGGAGCCGCCCGCGCCAGTCCCTGAGGTGGCCGCCGTGCGTGAATATTTTGCGGACACGGCCCTCTGGGTGGGCAGTTTGGAAACGGATGCGGAAGGTCTGGCCGAAGTGGAGTTCACGTTACCGGACAATCTCACGACCTGGCAAATTCGCGGCTGGGCGATGGGGCATGGAACGCGGGTGGGGGAAGCCCAGGCCGAGATTGTCACACGTAAAAATCTGCTCCTGCGAATGCAGGCCCCGCGTTTTTTTGTCGAGCGCGACGAGGTGGTGCTGTCGGCCATTGTGCACAACTATCTCGACAGCGACCAATCGGTGCGTGTGCAGTTGCAGCTGGAGGACGATACCCTGGCTGGCCCACCCCAGCTGACCCGCAGCGTGGAAATCCCGGCCGGCGGCGAGCAACGGGTGGACTGGCGGGTGCGGGTACGTCGCGCGGGCACGGCCCAGGTGACGATGCGTGCCCGCGCGGATCGCGAATCCGATGCGGTCACCAGGCGTTTTCCAGTCCAAGTGCACGGCCTGCTCCAAACCGAATCGTTCACCGGGCTCGTGCCTCCGTCAGCAACGGTGGGTCGTTTTTCGGTAACCATTCCGGCACAGCGCCGCGCGGAGCAGACGCAACTGAAGATTTGCTATACCCCCAGCTTGGCGGGCACCATGCTCGAGGCCCTGCCGTTTCTGCTCCAATACCCTCACGGCTGCACCGAGCAGACGCTCAATCGTTTTTTACCCGCCGTACTCGTGCAGCGAACTTTGCAACAGATGGGCCTGGATCTGGAAGCACTCGCGGCTGGGGCCGCACGACCGGCCACGCAACATCCCGGCCCCGATCCAATTTTCAACACGCAAGCAATGCAGCAGATGATCCGCACAGGCCTCAACCGCTTGGCCGAGATGCAGCTGAGCGATGGCGGCTGGGGCTGGTTTCATGGTTGGGGCGAGCGCAGCGCGCCGCATACGACGGCCGTGGTGATGCACGGCCTCTTGGTGGCTCGGCAGCATGACGTGGCCATGGAACCTCAGGTTTTGGAACGTGGTCTCCAATGGCTGCAAAAGTATCAGGCACAGCAGTGCCAACGGCTGAGCGCTGGGGGGCAGCGCAACGGCAAACAGCGCCCCCCGCTGCCCCAAAAAAGGATGGCCGACGATCTGGACGCGCTGGTCTACATGGTGCTGTCGGAGGCGGGACGGGCCCAGCCAGCAATGCGTGACTACTTGTATCGTGATCGGTCCCAGCTGTCCGTAGCCAGTCTGGCCACCTTGGGTTTGGCACTGGCACGCGAGGGGTCCAGCAAACGTTTGTCGATGATTCAGCGGAACCTCAGTCAGTACCTGCGGCAAGACAAGGCCAACCAAACGGCCTGGCTGCAAGTCCCCACCACGAGCTGGTGGACCTGGCATGGCAGTGCTTTGGAAACACAGGCCTATTACCTCAAATTCCTGGCGGCCGTGGAACCCGACTCGGCCATCGCCCCCCGGCTGGTAAAATATCTGGTCAACAATCGTCGGCATGCCACGTATTGGAACAGCACCCGCGATACGGCCTTGGTCATCGAGGCCCTGGCGGATTATTTGCAGGTCCAACCAGAACTTGCAGCCGAGAGCACCGTGGAGTTGTGGATTGATGGCCAACAGCGGCACCGCGCCCTGATCGATCGGGAGCAGATCTTTGGCGGGGAGCATTCCTGGACCCTCAGCGGCGACGCCTTGGCCCCGGGGAGGCACACGGTAGAAATCCGCAAACAAGGTGCCGGCCCTCTGTATTGGAACGGATATCTGACGAATTTTACCTTAGTCGATCCCATTGCTGCCGCGGGTCTCGAATTAAAAGTAGCACGAAACTACTATCGACTCCGGCCAAGTGCCCACACAACCGCCGTCGCGGGTGCCCAAGGACAAGCGGTGCGGCAACGGGTCGAAAAATACGAGCGGGTACCGATTGCCTCGGGCGCGCACGTAGAGAGTGGGGATGTGATCGAAGTGGAACTGACCATCACCAGCAAAAATGACTACGAGTATCTTTTGTTGGAGGACAAACAGGCCGCCGGCTGTCGTCCGGTAGATTTCCTGAGCGGATATCGCGGCCATCCCCAGGGGGCCTATGTGGAGTTTCGCGACGATCGCGTATGCATGTATTTCCGGCGGCTTGCTCGCGGTCGGCACAGCCTGTCCTATCGCGTGCGGGCGGAAATCCCGGGCGCATTCAGTGTCCTGCCGGCCGAGGTTGCGGCGATGTATGCGCCCCAGCTGAAAGCGAATTCCGAGGAGCTGAAAATCGAGGTGCGGGAGAGGTCGGGCGACTGACAGGTGGCCGGGCCCGGCCACCGGCTGGAATGGGGGGAGACCAACCAAACAGCGAGCTACCGCTCGGAAGTACTGGCCTGCCTCTGTGAAGCTCCAGCGCCGAGAAAATAACACGAAGAGCGCGAAGGATACACGAATAAAATCGTTACCCGCGTTGGGTGCCACCTTCAAATCTGGGCAACCCCTTCTGCTCCCCCCTGACAAAACTTCGCAACGTGCTATGCTGATCGTAATCCTGTCACAAGCCCACGCCCATTTTATTTTATTTTATTTTTCGTCCGTACCTGAGAGGACTCCGATGTCGACGGTTGCCGAAGAACGTGTACTGGTTGTGCCCACCCCTGCCTTTCATGCCCTGGGACATTTTCAGGGGTTTTCAGCCGACATCGACAGATACTTTCCAGCCCTGCTGGAGAACGGACAGCTCAGCTACCGCCCCCGGAGCGAGATGGAAGAGGATCCCGGTTTTAAGCAATTGATTCCGTACGTGGTGTTCCGTTACCTGGATCCGCAGGGGCAGGTACAGATCTTTCAGTACACGCGGGGCGGAGGTCAGGGCGAGGCACGTCTGCACACCAAGCGCAGCGTGGGTATCGGGGGCCACATTTCCTCGCTGGACGCCCAGGCCGGCACGCACCAAGACGTATATCGCGAGGGCCTGCAGCGCGAACTCGATGAGGAGGTCTGCATCGACACCACCTTCAGCGAGCGGTGCATCGGTTTGATCAATGACGACCAGACTTCCGTCGGCCAAGTCCATCTGGGCATTGTCCACCTGCTCGACGTCACCGAACCGCAGCTCACCCCCCGGGAAACCGACATTCAGCAGGCAGGCTTTCAGCCGTTAGAAAAAATACAGGCGGAGCTGGCCGACTTTGAAACCTGGTCACAGATTGTTGTTGGGGAGGCGCTAGGCGCTGGGCGCTAGGCGCTAGTTTTTCTCCGCTTAGTTTGTCCCCCAGGCTCAGCTCAAGATTGCGCCCAGCGCGGCTTAGCCGCAACCACCTCCCGTTCTGACTTGACCTAGGGTGCCACTGCTGGCTCGCCCAGCAGTGGATACCGGGTACCCACTTTGCACTGCTGGGCAAGCCAGCAGTGGCACCCAATCATCACAGCCAACCAATAAAACCTCAAGGTTTTCGC
>CAMYJY010000007.1:18500-30595 GCA_947258835.1 uncultured Pirellulales bacterium | reverse complement strand
GCGGCGGCTCACAATGAGACCTGGTTGAGACGCGGATGGAGTGGGCTTTTCCGGCCCAAATCGGCCAGCATTGAGCGTACCTGTTTTCACAATAAGTTATATACGTTTGCACAGTAACGGCCACGCGGTTTAGTGTCATGATCGTCGGTGCCACTAGCTCGCTGGCGTTGGTCCTCTTGCGGCTGGTGAAAGATTGGTAACCTGCCCCAAAAAACCTATCGCCCAGCTATTGCCCGGTCGATATAACAAGAGTATACTAGTAGTACGACTCCCCCGCCTCCGGGCGGGTTAGGCCGGTCTATACGACCGGCCACTTTTTTGCGCTAAAAACCCGATTTTCTATTCCGGGAATGGCGATGGGTGAACCGCACACTATTCGCAGTATCGTCTATGTCGACGGTTTCAATCTCTACTATGGCGCGCTGCAAAATACCGCCTACAAATGGCTTGATCTGCAATCGCTCTTTCAGCGATTGCTGCCCAACGACGACGTGCAACGGATTTACTATTTTAGCGCAAGCGTTACAGGCAAAGCAGGTAAGCGACAGCAATGTTTTTTGCGTGCGATGAATACGCTCCCATTGGTCACGATTGTTATGGGTAAATTCAAAGAAAAACAGATCCGGTGTCGGCAAAGTAATTGCACTTATGCAGGCAATCGTCATTTCAAGGCGATGGAAGAGAAACGTACCGACGTTAACATTGCCGTGCAAATGCTCGACGA
Source organism: uncultured Pirellulales bacterium (assembly GCA_947258835.1). GTDB lineage: Bacteria > Planctomycetota > Planctomycetia > Pirellulales > Lacipirellulaceae > Bythopirellula. The sequence goes on along the minus strand of CAMYJY010000007.1, from coordinate 29,871 downwards.
CGCATTCAATGACCGTTGCAATCGATTCGTCATCGTGAGTGGCGATTCGGATTTGGTGCCACCAGCAGCGCGCATCAAGTCTCTTTTCCCTAACAAGAGGATTTCTGTATACGTACCTGCGACCGATCCCAAGCGCGCAGCCGCCGTCGAATTGCGCGGGGTTGCTCACAAAGATCGCACATTGCCACAAAATCTGATTCAGCGATGTCAGCTTCCAACTCGCATCCCAGATGGTAGTGGCGGTTGGATTGAAAAACCGACAGAGTGGTAGTCGCGCAAGCATTGATTCGCCTCCAATCCACAATCAATTTGGCGTCGTACTTCGGACGGCGGCAGCCCCGGCCCTCAGTGCCCCGTCCAGGAGAACCTAAAGTCCTCAAACTGAAAACGGCAGCTCACCAAGAAACCTGGTTGAGAGGCGGATGGAGTGGGCTTTTCCGGCCCAAACCGGCCAGCACTAGGGATACCTGCTTTTCACTTTGAGTAAAGTCCTCACCCTCTGTGATTTGACTTGCGCGATCCACTAAGTACTGCTGGCTGCCCGCACCAGTGCCACGATACCCGCCCGCACCGCCTCGGGTAACGATTCCCACGCGCCGACCACGGCGGCCAATTCGGAGTCGCCAGCATGGATTGCAAACCACTCCGAATCAGCTAGATTGGATGGCGTGGAAGGTTTGGGGGGAGGAGTTTTCCGGCGAGTTGATGCAACCGTTCGTATCCGTCGACGTAACTTGTTTGCTGCCAACACTTAGTACTCTGCCCCCCGTTCGTTCGGGACGCAGAGGTCGGAGGTTCAAATCCTCTCAGCCCGACTGGATCTGATTTGTCAGACTTGGCTGTGCCAAGATCTACCAACTAAAAGCAAAACCTGTCATGCGACAAATCCCGGAACTCATCGAAAATAACCGCCAGTGGGCTCAAGGCGTCACCCAGCAAGAACCGCAGTTTTTCCAAAATCTTGCTCAGCACCAACAGCCGGAATTTCTGTGGATCGGCTGCTCCGACAGTCGTGTCCCCGCCAATCAAGTCCTCGGTGTCGCCCCAGGCGAAGTGTTTGTCCATCGGAACATCGCCAATGTCGTGGCCCACACGGACTTCAACTGCCTAAGTGTTATAGAGTACGCGGTCGCGGTGCTCCAAGTGAAGCATATTATTGTCTGTGGGCATTACGGCTGTGGCGGGGTGCAAGCCGCCAGTCAAAACCATCACTTGGGCCTCATCGATAACTGGCTGCGGCATATCCGCGACGTGCGTCAGAAGCACGAAAGCATACTCCAGATGTTTGACAACGACCCCCGCCGACTGGATCGGCTGTGCGAGTTGAATGTTGTCGAACAAGTCAACAATGTCTGCCACACCACGATTGTGCAAGCCGCGTGGGAACGCGGACAACAGCTGGCCGTCCATGGCTGGATTTACCGCATTCAAGATGGCATGATTCACGACCTGAACGCCACCATCACCGGACCAGCAGAGATTGCAGAGGCTTACCGGGTCGCTACAGCGGCTCCCACCTGATGCGCACGACCCGCCTCATGCAAGATTCCTAACAATCACCAGCTGCGCGCACCCACGCGCGTTGACTCCAAATCCGTTGTTTCGTCATGCTTCCCGTCATTCCCGCGCAGGCGGGAATCTAGACAACTCGCGCATCGTGCTGGCCCTAGATTCCCGCCTGCGCGGGAATGACGGCGGCAGCGCGCACCACTTTACAGACGCTACCCAGACGCATTATGGAAATTACTGAAATCAACGACATTCAAGAGCTGGAAGCGCTCAGACCGGTGTGGCGCGGGCTATGGTGTCAGATGCCTGAGGCATCGTTTTTTCAGTCTTGCGAATGGCTGGAGGTTGCCTGGCGGCATACCAAGATCAAACAACAGCTGCGCGTGCTGGTCGTGGGAAATCGAGAACACCCACGGGGCATTCTGCCGCTGGTCGTGCGGCACGAGCCGCGTTGGTTTGGTGCGGCCCGCGTACTCACGTATCCGCTCGATGATTGGGGAGCGTATTATCAGCCCGTGGGGATCCAGCCTGCCGAAACCTTACGTGCTGGCCTGGAGCATGTGCTATCCAGCACGCGAGATTGGGACCTGCTGGACCTCCGCTGGACCGCGCCGGATGCGCTGGATGAGGTGCATACCCGGGCCACGCTGGCCGAGCTCGGACTGCCGGTCCAAACCCGGCTGCGCCATCAAACATCCGTCATCGACCTGGAAGGAACTTGGGAAGATTACTGCAAACAACGCTCGAAAAACTGGCGCAGCCATTATCGCCGTCGGCAGAAAAAAATGCATGCCGCCGGTTCCGTGCGCCACGAGCGTTACCGTCCCCGTGGCGCAGAACACGGCGCTGCGGATCCGCGCTGGGATTTATACGACGCCTGCACGCAGCTGGCCGCCAAAAGCTGGCAGGGCTCTTCTCGGACGGGAAACACACTGAACCACGCGGACGTGCACGACCTGTTTCGCGCAGCGCATGAGCAGGCAGTAAACCTCGGCTGTTTGGATTTGAATTTACTCTATCTTGATGAACGGCCCATTTCCTTTGCGTACAATTACCACCATCAGGGACATGTGTATGCCTTGCGGCTCGGCTACGATCCTGAGTTCGCCCAGCTGGGCCCGGGAAATATGGTCGAAGAACTGGCAATCGCGGATAGCTACCAACGCGGCGATCGCATCTACGAACTGGGCCCCGCCGCTGAAGCCAGCAAGCGACAACTGCGCACCCGCTTGCAGCCGGTTTGGCAACACACGCACTACCCATTCGCCTGGCGCTCGCAAAGGATGCGGTGGCGAGCCGCTGCCAGCTCATGGGCCGGTCGGTGGCGGGACAAGATCAAAAAAATTCGCCGCGCGTAGCAGACTGCAGTTTCTGAAAAAACGGCCGGAGGCCGTTCTTTCAGAAGTAAATTCTCAAACTGAAAACAGGGACTCCATGAAGCCGGTAAAGCCCGAGAAAACAGCCCCCGTTTCCGCAGGCAGCTCACCAAGAAACCTGGTTGAGAGGCGGATGGAGTGGGCTTTTCCGGCCCAAACCGGCCAGCACTAGGGATACCTGCTTTTCACTTTGAGTAAATTGATCTCAACCAAAAACACTCCCTATTTCCTTCCTGAGATGGCGGCCTCCGGTCGCTATCTCAGGAAGTGCCGTTTTTCTGGATCCGCTCAAAAGCTCGTTTCCAATTGTCTTGAGGGCCTTGCACAGACGGCAGAGGAATATCGCTTTCAACCGACTCGTGAATGGCCAGCATGTTCGCCTCAAAAGTGTTGGGGAAGATGTTCTGCTGCTCCTTAAAAAAGTTGTGCGGGTTGTAGTACGGGGTAATATGCCACCACAGCAGGTAGCCCATCTCCTGGAGGGCTTGGACCAATAACGCCGAATTTTTCTCCTGGTTGTTTTCCACAAACAACATCGGCCGATGCCGCTGGATAAAGGCTGCCGCCCCCCGCAGCACCTGCACCTCCATGCCCTCCACATCGATCTTGATCAACCGACAGCGGTCGAGCCCTAACTCCTCGGCCAGGTCGTCCAAGGGCCAGACCTGCACCCGCTGCCCGGTGCCGCTCTCATGCCCCTCCAGTCCCAAAGAGCCAAAATTCATCTCCTGGGTGGGATCCAAGGTGGGAATAAACAGCTGGTCCCTGTTCGCGCCCAAGGCTAAGGGGAGACATTCGGTATTTTGTTGCCCACTTAAAGTCACATTGGTGCACAGCAGGTGGAAGGTGTGGCGCTGCGGTTCGCAGGCAATCACCCGCCCCTGCGAACCAACGGCCTGAGAAAAATAGACCGTATGGGTGCCGATATTCGCGCCGGCATCCACAACCACATCCCCCGGACGCAGCAATTGGCCCAGCAGCTCCAACTCGCCGTAGCTCCACTCTCCATAGGTCGCCAGCGAGCGACCAATGAAGGTGTCGTTCTTATTAAAGGCCAGGGGGCCATACCGACAGCGTTTGATGGTCAGGTAGTCCTGGTCTAAGAGGGTTGCCCGCCCAGTGCTCTCGGACCCGAGCGGATCATGGAGCCAGTGAGACTCCGCTGCCGTGACCGACTCCACGGCCCCGACATGCAAATAACTCGGGCGTCTCCCCACTTTGGGGAATTTTTCAGCCCCATGCAAACGGTAATGGCTGTCGTGAATCAGGCTGTGCCCTTTGATCATGGGCCACACAAAATTCCGTAAAAAATCCTGGTCCATCCACTTGTGCTCGTGCTCCGCATACACTTTTTCCACCAACGGTGCCAGTGAGGGCAACACACCGCCGACCCCGCCCCACAGACCAGCCAACATCAGCTCCGTATGGAACGGGGCGTCTCGCATAATGTGGAAGGGCTTTTTCGATTGCAACCACCGATCCACGGCAACCCGCTCTTGCACATTCAAGCGGCTATCACAGTCCCGACAAAGAAATCGATCCACGTCTTCATTGGCGACCAGAAAACGTCGAAAGAGCCCCCAACCCGGACCTCTGTTTTCAAAGAAAACAATTTCCGCCCCCAGCGTCTCCAGCTCCTGGATGACCCCCTGCGGCACCTGCCGGTCACAGTAAAACCGTAGCGTCCACTCGGGATAGAAGTACGGGGCCAGCCGGGCGTTGATGATCGCCCCCTCCGTGTACAACGGGCTCGTGCCAAACAGGCTGAAGGAGATGATATTCCGCCGCTTCGCTTGCGGATCGAAAGGCTTTACCTGGAGAGACCGTTTTAAGTTCGGCAAACCCAACTGTTGGTAGGCCTGACAGGCCTGCTGATCTTTAATTTGCAACGTCCGCTGGCCATGAACCAGCGCCTCCTGGACTTGGCCTGTATGATTCAAAGCACGCGCGAGGTTGGCCTGCGCCAGGTGGTGGTCAGGATTCGCGCGCACCGCCGCCTTCAAATACTCCACCGCCTCCGCTTCCCGACTCATCTCGATCAGCGTCACGCCGAGGTTATAATTCGCGTCGGCATGGTGCGGATCGAGGGCCAAGGCCTGCTGCAAACGCTCAACCGCAGGGGCTAACTGGGCCGAGTTTCTCAGCAACACCGCCAAGTTGCTCAGGGCATCGACGTGGTCCGGTTGGATTGCCACCGCCTTTTCCAGCAGTTCCAAGGCCTGGGCCTGTTGCCCATTCCCAGAAAAAATAACCGCCAGATTCGTATAAGCATCCACACAGTCAGGATATTGCTGCAGCAACTCCTGGTACAAACGGGCCGCTTTTTCTAAGTCTCCCTCGACCTGGCAACCCAATGCCTGGGCAAATAAGGCCTGAAGTGACTGCCGCTCCATGTCCCGACTCCTTTGCTTCTGCAAGAACGACCAGAGGTCGTTCTTGCAGAAACTACAGATTCAGTACTTCCAAATTCCCGCCAGGGGCTGGGGCGATAAGCCGCCTGGGAACCGGCGTTTTGGCAGCGAGCACTTTGCCCGGGTCGGCTTCATCGGCCAAATTTGGAACTACTGAGATTATCATTGGTCCTCGGCAGGTTTTTCCAAATGCAACATCAGCCACTGCTGGGTTGTGCCATCGGCAAAATGAAGCAGGGCACTCGTTTCGTTGGCCGTCAAACCCTCCAACATGGTTTCCATGATCGGCGTGCTCTGGCCAGCTATCGTCCAGGCAGCACGTCCACTGTTCAGGTCCACCATGCCTTCGACCGATTTCGTTTCATCAGTCGACTTGTTGTTGTAGGTCCCGGCCACAATGCCTTCCTGGCTCACGGCAAGCTGCAAGAACATATTGGGAGCAGCGTCGGAATCACTGTCTTCCGCCAAGGCAAACACGCCCAAGGGAAGCCATTCCATGGCATCGGGGTCTTCTACCACCGGAGCGCTCTCCACAATGGCTTCCGCTTCTGCTGCATATTCCTCAGCAGGAATTTGCTCATCTCCGGCATAGACCGTGCCCTCGTCGTAGTAGCACTCACCGCCGCCGTCACTATAGGCATATCCGGCCCCAAAGAAACTGCCCACCGTGGCAGCCGTGGCCCACGTCCAAAACGCCGGATTCTGATTGAAACGGTAATAGGCCTGGGGATTGTTCTTCCAAAAATCATCGAACAGATGGTTGCTGTCAAATTCTTGTTCCAAGGCATTGCGGAGGCCATCGGCATGTGCGCTACGTTGCTGTTGCCGTTGGCTGCGATTTTCGCCGCGTCCGGCGGCTAAACTGGAACGTGTCTCTCCCCGCTGTGAGACCCGTGCGGCCTGATTGTCCCCCCGATTGGAAACGCGGTCCTGTCGATTTTCGGAGGCAAAATCCCGCTTCTCGCCGCGACTATCACGCCCGTCGGAACGGGCATCGGTCCGATTGGAAATGCCCTGCGAGCGCCGATCGGCAACCGAACCTGATTGGCGATTGGACGCCCGGTTGGGATGGGTTGCCGCCGCATTGTGGTTGGCCGACGCTGGGTTGTGACTAAAGAAATCGTTGACTGCCGCATTGCCGCCCGCGGGTCGCGAGCCAGCTCCAGCGCGATTGCCCCCACGATTCGCCCCCTGACTGGGCAGATTCAGAAAACCGCTCAACTCGCCTCGCGAAGGGTTGGCCCGGGCACGCCCCGTCGCCGCCGCCCGGTTGGTGGCCCCACCCCGGTTGGCAGTGGCCGCGCCACCACGAGGAGCGGAAGCCCCACCGCTCCGATTGCCAGCACCACGATTAACGGAAGACCCACCACCACGATTCGCTGTCGTGGGTCGGGAAGCGGCCGAACTTTGTCGCGGCGTCGAGGTCCGACTCATCGATGGGCTGCGATTGTAGGATGCTCCGCCCCCATGGGCTCCGCCACCATAGCCACCGCCACGGCTCACTCCGCCGCCGCCATAACCACCGCCACCACGACTCATTCCTCCGCCACCTCGTCCGCCGCCGCCGCCGCGGCCGCCACGGGCCCAGGTATCGGGGAGCGTCAGCAGGCCCATGCCGATGGCAATGGTGAACACGAGGGCCCAGCGGGCTACTGTTTTCATTTGGCAATCTGGAAAATTCATGATTCTACTCCGAGTCGATGTGGCGTGTGAGTTGGATCGGATCGATATTTGGCAGGATTTCACCGTCTAGCGAGCGGCCCGCTGCTTGCCAGGTTATCGTTTTGTCATCCAGGACGGTGAGCGTTTTCACCGCAGAAGCCTTCCGCCCGTCAGGTAAAGTGGCCGCTGAGTTGATGATCCATTGGTTTCCTTTTTTCTTCCAGGTGGAACCACCAAAACCTCCATCCGAATCAAAGACCCACGATCGAATATGTTGGGCGACTGGATCCCAACCGATCAACTGCACTCCCGACATATCCAACCCGCCATCAATGGAAACGGAAAACTTGCGCGTCATAAAATTCTGATTCTGGGACCACTGGCAGGTCGTCTCAATAGTCGCACCACCGTCTTGATCGACCCACGTGCCGATCATCCATTCCAGATTTTTTAAGTGCTGATAATTGGAACGCCAAACGGGCCGCGGCTGCTCCAGCATACGGTCCACCAGCCAGTTTTCACCCGCCTTCACGTGCAAGCAGGAATAGACCGTGACGTCGGGTTCCTCCCCCGCCCGCAACACACGAGCGGTTCCCTCCTCAATGGCCACACTGGGCGAAAGAAAGCGGATGGAATTGACGTCGACTTCGATTTTCGTGCCCCGGGTTTCCTGAAACAGCTTGACCATCTCCGCTGCAATCGCCGCGCGGCCCGTTACCTCCTCGCCGGTCATCGGATTCGAGTACACGGCGGCAGGCGACCAGTGCGCGGCAACAGCCTCCGCGTCCCCTTGGTTGAAAGCGTCAACATAGGCTGCGACCGAGGCACGAATCGCCGCTTCTTCCTCCGCTTGGTCGGCGTGCAGCCGTGCCGTCGTTGCCACTGCCAGGGCTGCCACTGCCAGGGCAATGCCCCAGCCCATCCTGCATGGTATGTTCATGGTGAAACCTCAAATCAAGGGTGAAGCTACTGGGAAGTGATGGCCCCGCATCGCGGCCATCCAGCGATACCAATTTTAATTTCAGTACTTCCAAATTCCCGCCCGTTCCCGCCAGGGCCCGGAGCCATAAGCCGCCCGGGAACCGGCGCTTTTGGCCGCTAGCACTTTGCCCGCACTCGGCTTCATTGGCCAAATTTGGAACTACTGAATTTTATTGTGGTGTGTGCCCCGGCGTGCTCGGCGGTTGCCCCACGGCAAGCGCCCCTCTTTGGCTGGGGCCGCGGAAAGCACGCATTTCGAAGAGCCGCCTGTTCGTAGCGTTATACCGGATTGGCTGGCAAAATCAACTTACTTCCCTACCCTGAGATTGCCAGTCAGTGACCGCAGCCATCGCACACCAGTCGCTGCCGCTGTCGGGCGTAGTCCCTGCCGAGCTGATCCACATACCGGGTCGCCAGTCGGAGGGCCTCCTGCTCCGTAACCCCATAAAAATTTTGGATTTGGCCGTGCCGTTCCAGCACGCACAGCCAGCTGAGCCCGAGGTCCCTGGTGTTGACATCGTAGCCCTGATCTTGAAGTATTTGCCGATCGCACATGGTTCCCCTCCCAGTCAGTAAAGACCTGCAGCATATGTGAACAAATGCACACCTGCAATCGCGTGCCGGATTCTGTGCCCGGGGCTGGCCACACACACAAGATCTTGGTGGCTGGCGGCTAGGATGCCCAAGTCAAGTTGGGCCAAGATGGCGCTACGCAAGTTGACCGCTACGGTACCCTACCGTCAGATTTCCCGGAGGATCTAAAGCAGACGGGTGTGTTTCGCGAAGAGGTCGCGGTGAAGGTGCGGCATGCGTGCCGGGTAGTGATTCTGCTACACAACCCTGCGCTGCGAATACATCGATCGACCTTGGTGCAGAGCAATTTACTTCTGAAAGAATGGCCTCCGGCCGTTTTTTCAGAAACTGCGGGTTCCCAGAAAACCCAGCAGGGTCAGGCCCCGCGGGCCTCAAGCAGGACGTACTCCATCGAATCCGTCAATCTTGCGGAAGCCCACCTTGCTGTGGCTCATGAGGACCGTCGTGCTGCCGATAACGACACCAATTTGTCCACAGCGCGGCGGCCCGGGCCGCGGTTTGCGCTCCCATGCCCCGCCGAAAAACGCTGCGATTCGTCTCCCCCGAGTACCGCAAAGTGAGAGCGATCCCCAAGAGAGAAATAACCGTGATCACGAACCATAACAGCGTGTGCGACCACATGAGCCAAACCATGGCTGCAACCAGGGCAATCCAAAACAGCCCGGCTAAATAACGCATTCAATTATCTCCAGACAAGTCTTCGGCGTTCGAGACCCCTTTATGGGCACTAAAAAGAACTACCACCTGAAAAAATTTTCGCACATGCCCGCAAACCCTACAAGAGCAAATCCATTCGGCTTATACGCAAATGCCTGAGTAGCACCCGCAAGGCACATAAACTTCTTCCCCATCAATGCCTGACGGTCATGCCAAAACTTAGCAGGTGCGCGGCGAGATCGGTAGTGACCGAGGAACCGGGGACAGGCCCGACCGTTGGTGAGATAATCGGACCGGTGCGGTCACTGTCGACGAAAAAGGAGTATGCCAGGCTGAGGTCCATCGAGTCGCAGAGTGCGTAGGACGCGCCGCCGCTGATCATGTGCTGGTAGAAGAGGGGTGTGCCCAGGTTCAAGAAGGTCTCGCTGTTCCTGATGGGACTCTGATTGAACAGGTAACCCGCGCGAGCAGTCCACCTGTCGGTGAGTTGTTTCTGCGCTCCAATCGCTACGGAAAAAACGCTGCTCCAATCCAGTCCCCCCAACGCGCCGGTGCCGTCGAAGACGGCGGGATCGCCAAAACCGCTCGTATTTTTGTAGTCCAAATAACGTGCGTCCACTGCCAACAGCCAGTCTTGTTGTTTGTAGGCCACGCCCAGGGAGACGATCATGGGGAGATCCAGATCGGCATGCAGGATACGTGAAGCTCCGTTCTCGTCTTGCCCGAAGAATTCGAACTCTTCCATCCAGGCCGGGCTTTTGATCGAAGCGCCCATCTGCCAGCAGCAGCTCGGCGCATAGTGAACACCAAGCTGGAAGCCACCGCCCCAGTGATAGCGACTGGCCCGACCGGAAGGGTAACTGCTGTCGGCATTGGCCGAGTCGAAGAGGAAGGGATCGATGGTGGCCTGCCCCAAGGTGATTGCCGGCCCCAACGCCACCGACAGCTTGCTGGTCATCGCCAGCGACACGACCGGTGTCAGCTGCAGGAAGGAGGCCTCGGAGCTTACTTGGCCGGGCGGAGTCAGGACGGGATTGGTGGGATCGGTCGGCAGGTTGGTCTTGAATCCGGCCACCGAGTTCATTCCCAGCCCGATGGTGACATGCGGATTCGGAGTGCGATGGACCCAGCCGACATTCGGAATGGGGAAGACACCCGCCTGGTCCGAGGTGGCCCCGCTGGAGGCACCCAAGCCAGACGCCACCGAGTAGTCGGAGAACAGCAACCCCAACCCCACCGACAATTCAGAACGGTCGAGAGTCCCGATTGTGGCCGGATTCCAATACAGGGCCCCCATGGCATCGTTCGGCGCCGCGGTCGTCGCACCCGCCATCCCCCGACTCACCGGTCCGCTGGCCGGTGGATAGATTCCCTGCCCGCAAGCCACGCCCCCGCTCGTGGCCAGCGCCAGCAGGCAGGCGCAGCACACCGCTGGACGGAAATATCTTCGAACCCTCACCAGATCGCCTCCGTAGCCCCGCACGCCCGCTCACACCATGAAAATCAGACAAATCCGCTAGACTTTTTTCGACAATTTGGAACGAATTCTTTGACTTTTCCGAAAATGCCGCTTCCGCGGAAAGCGGCCGGCGGGGCACGATTGGCCAAAACGCTTCCCCGCCAACTCGGGGAACGCTACCATGGGCAGCAATGCCTCGGAAATCAAATCTGGACGACAGACAACAGCAACCATGCCAGCATTAGTCGCCTCGCTCACCTCATCGGATCGTGAATACCTCAAGCAGCGCGGTCTGTCCTTGGAGGAGGTGCAACGCCAGTGGTCGTTGCTCCGGCGTAGGCCCACACGCGTGGTCTTGGAACGGCCCTGCACTGCGGGGGACGGCATCGTGCAGTTGCCGGAACACGACCACGGCGCGCTAGTCGCCGCCCATCGTGCCGCCGCCGCCCGGGGACGGTGGCAGAAATTCGTCCCCGCTTCGGGTGCCGCTTCCCGGATGTTTGCCCTGCACACCCCGGAGGACCAGCGGCAATTCTGCCAGCACATCGAGCAGTTTGCCTTCGCCCAGCAATTACAACGACAACTTGCAGGGCACGACATCGACCTGCATGGCCTAATTCGCGAAGGGCGTTGCGACGACTTGCTGGAGGCTATTGTCTCTCCCCAGGGACTGGACTATGCCCAAGTGCCCAAGGGGCTGCTCCCGTTTCATGCTTATCACC
>CAMYJY010000007.1:0-18475 GCA_947258835.1 uncultured Pirellulales bacterium | reverse complement strand
CATCTGGGGGAGGCCGTGGCTGCTCTGGGAAATTCCAACGGCGACATCCGAGCCCACTTCACGGTCGCCGCGGACAGTCGCGAGGCATTTGCCGCCCAGCTGCAAGCGTTTCAAGCGGAACTGGAGGGCGGTACGTGCCACGTCGACTTTTCGATTCAGCAGTCCACCACCGACACCATCGCGATCACCGCGGCGGGCGCACTGCTGCGCGATGAGCACAACCGACCGATCCTGCGACCGGGAGGCCACGGCGCGTTATTGGAAAACCTCCAGGCACTGCCAGGCGATTTAATCTTTGTCAAAAACATCGACAATGTGGCCCACGAGCATGCCAGAACCGCGTCGATTGCTTGGATGCAAATCCTGGGGGGCTATCTCGTGCGCTTAGGCGAGGCCGTGGCGCACCACCTGCACTCACTGCAAGCGGGCGATGACGCCGCACTTGCCCAGGCGGTGGACTTCCTGCGACAGACTTTCCCCCACGCCACGCCGACGGGGAACGACAATCGGCAACAGCTGCGAGACACGGTGCTCTCCCGTCTCAACCGCCCTGTGCGGGTTTGCGGCATGGTCCAAAATGAGGGAGAACCGGGGGGGGGACCTTTTTGGGTCCGGGAAAACGATGGGGGCGTATCGCCGCAGATCGTGGAAGCGGCCGAAATTGACGCCGAGGATGCCGAGCAGCAGGCTATCTTCTCGCGAGCCACACATTTTAATCCCGTCTTCATGGCCCTGGCCGTCCGCGACCAACGGCAGGAACCGTTTGCCTTGGCAGAGTTCGTGCAGCAGGACCGCATCCTGACCGCAACGAAACAAGTTGCGGGACAGACGGCAACTATCCTAGAGCGCCCCGGACTATGGAACGGCGGCATGGCCGGTTGGAACAGCGTCTTCGTGGAAGTTCCCAGCACGGTGTTTTCACCGGTCAAATCCGTTCTGGATCTGCTGCGGCCGGAACATCAGCCGCAGCAGGATTGAAAGCCCATGGACCGCGTAGCGAGAACCCAGTCGCTAGGACGGGTCGTCCATCACTCCACTTGCCCAAAACCGTGCGGATGGGCTTGGTGCCATTTCCAGGCACTGGCCACCACGCTTTCAATGGTGTCATAGCGGGGCTGCCAACCCAACGTCTGGTTGGCCAAACGGGCATCGGCCACCAGTTCGGGCGGATCGCCGGCCCGGCGGGCCTCGACGGTGGCCGGAATGGGATGCCCGGTGATCCGGCGGCAGGCCTCAATTACCTCCAGCACGCTAGCACCGCGACCGGTGCCCAGATTGAGCCGGAGTTGGCTGCGCGGCTCGAGGCTTTCCAGCGCCAGAATATGGGCTGTGGCCAGGTCGTCCACATGAATGTAGTCGCGAATGCAGGTGCCGTCCGGTGTGGGATAATCATCCCCAAAAATTTTGATATCCTCCCGCTGTCCCAGGGCCACTTGCAAGACCAGGGGAATCAAATGGGTTTCTGGGGTGTGGTCTTCGCCGATGGAAATCTCCTCCGACGCTCCGGAGGCGTTGAAGTAGCGGAGGGCAGCATAGCCCAACCCATAGGCGTGGGAATAGTCGGCCAAGGCATGCTCGATGGCCAGTTTGGTAAAACCATAGGGATTGATGGGATCTTGCTTTTCCCGTTCCGTGATGGGCACGATCTCCGGCACACCGTAGGTTGCGCAGGTGCTAGAAAACACAATTTTATCAACTTCCGCCGCCCGCATGGCGTCCAGCAGAGAGAGCGTGCCGACAATATTATTTTGATAGTAGGCCGCCGGATCGGTCACCGACACCCCCACATAGCACGACGCGGCAAAATGCATCACCGCGGCTATTTGCTGCTCCCGCAGGACTGTCTGGAGTTTTGGACCGTCCTGCAAATCACCGACAATCAGCCGGCCCTCGGGCACGGCCTGCGGATGGCCCTCCGACAGATTGTCGTAGACCCAAATTTCGTGGCCCCCGCGGTGGAGCATCCCAGCCGCATGGGACCCCACATAGCCGGCGCCGCCGGTCAGCAAAACACGCATCGGTATCACTCGCAATAAATTTTACTGCAGTTGTTGCGATAGCGGCCGGAGGCCGCTATCGCAACAAGGAAAAAAAGAATCCGTGTAGCAGAAAGCGTAGCAGCCGTGATCCCTCCGCACCAGCACCAGTGCGATTTTGGGATAGGTCCTTAAAGTTCCCGACAATCCTCTGGGGACTGCGTCCCATCGGTAGGCTATCGCCAACCGCTGCCACCCAACGCTAGTAACGATTTTAGTGGCAGCGGACAGCCACGCTGGATTCCCGCCCCTCTCCTGCGTCATTCCAGCTACACCCTTACGTCATTCCCGCTACACCCTTACGTCATTCCCGCTACACCCTTACGTCATTCCAGCTACACCCTTACGTCATTCCCGCGCAGGCGGGAATCTAGACAACTTGTACTGCTACTGGATTCCCGCCTGCGCGGGAATGACGGAAACACTTGTACCGCTACTGGATTCCCGCCTGCGCGGGAATGACGGAAACACTTGTACCGCTACTGGATTCCCGCCTGCGCGGGAATGACTGGCCTCCCCCCCAATACTGCCCACAAAATCGTTACCAGCGTTGGATGACACCCCCGCGCCAGCCCGTTCCTGCACTCGCGAGCCGGAGGCGGGCCCTGCCGCCCTCGCCCTGATACATCCCTCTCGCTATCATGCATCCGCATGCCTACCGACCCCGCCACCCACGACACAGAAAAACCAAGAGCGCAGCTCCGCTGCCGGTCGCATGGTGAATTCTCCCGCTGGCTGGAGCGGTCGGGCGGGAGTCTGGCCATCACCACCTACACTTCCGGAAAGGTGGTGCTGCTGAGCACCAGCCAGGGCAGGGTTCGGTTCCGTGCGCGGAAGTATCCGCGGCCCATGGGCATCGCCCTCCGGGGAAAACAATTGGCCCTGGCCGTGCGAGAAAAAGTGCTTTTGTTTCGACATGCCGATCGGGGAAAATTCCAACTCCAGGAGGAGTATGTTACCGGTCGCGTGGATGCGCATGATGTGGCGTTTGGTCGGCGGGGCATCTTTTTTGCGAATACCCGTTTTAACTGCATCGCGCGGACGTCTCCGGAAAAGCGTTTTTGGCGGACCTGGCTCCCACCATTTATTCCTCCCTCAGCGCGCAAGGACCATTGCCATTTGAATGGGCTGGGGATGCGCAACGGACGGCCGGCCCTGGCCACCGCTTTTTGCGCCTCCGATCAACCGGGCGGTTGGCGGGCCGAGGACCGTTTTACGGGCGGTGTAGTGCTTGATATCCCGAGCAATCACATCGCAGCAGGTGGTCTGTGCATGCCGCACTCCCCCCGCCGGCACCAGGGCCAATGGTGGTTTTGCAATTCTGGCTTGGGAGAACTGGCCGTGCTCCAGGCAGGTACCGCGCGGCCGATCTGTCAGCTGCCGGGTTTCACCCGCGGCCTCTGTTTGTTCGGCGATTACGCGCTGGTGGGCTTATCCAAAATCCGGGAAAAACACATTTTGAACTATCCCCGGACGGCCACGGAGATGATGGCCGGCGTGGCCTTGGTGGACTTGAAGACCGGTCGCCAAACGGGCGCTCTGGAGTTCACCCGCGGGGGCCGCGAAGTCTACGAGGTCTTGTTCCTACCCCACATCCCCAGCCCCAACCTGCCTCATCTGCAGGACCAACCCTAGTCCTGCAACACCCGCACCTTGCCGGTGCGCACCGAATAGATGGCCCCCATAATTTTCAACAACCCGGCGTCGTGGGCCCTTTTTAAGTCGGAGATCTGCAGCAATTGTTGCACGGACTCGCGCACATTGGCTTCCACACCAGCAGCGATTTGCGCGCGCACTCTCTGCCGGCTATCCAAATTCTGGAGGGCGGGCTGGATATGCCGCAGCAAGCCCATAATTTCAGCAGGCTCCGGGGCCTGCAGATCATGGGCCACAAACGCATGAAAAGCGGCCGTCACCGCGCCGCAATTTTCGTGTCCCAGCACCAGCAACAGGCGGGTCCCCAAATGATCCACCGCATATTCGATGCTCCCGGCCACGTCGGGATCCACCACATTGCCTGCCACGCGAATGACAAACAAATCCCCGATGCCCTGATCAAAGATCAATACGGGCGTGACCCGCGAATCGCTGCAGGCGAGCACGGTCGCAAAAGGATGCTGCTCCTGGGCCAGCGAGGCGCGGTAGTCCGCCGATTCGTGGGGATGGTTGGACTGCCCTGCCACAAACCGTTGGTTGCCTGCCAACAGAACCGACAGGGCCTCAGCAGCCGTGTGAGGACGAACGGCTGATTCCTGGATTGCGCTGTCGCTGACCAGCTGGAGCCGAGGCATCTCAGGCCCGGCAACGGCTGCCACCACCGGTGGATTCTCCAGCGCCGCACCCGCTGCCCGCACCGCCTCCACCTCGTCCACTTGCTGACAACCACTCCCCAGCAGAAAAACTGCCAACAACCAACTCCAGCCCCAACGATGCATCGGTCATCCCCCCATTTGTGAAATTATTGGTCAGCTAGAGTATAGCTCACCTACGGGAGGTCAAGACGTGCCCGCGTAAATTGGATCTAACCGCCCTGCTTGATCTTCTTGGGTTTGCACAACCGCTTTTTCTTGCTGGCCACGGCACCGCAGGATTTGCATCTAAAATATCCCACTTCCAACTGCTGTTTGGATTTCTTTTTGAGACACATCGAACCATCAATCTCCTGCTTCGCTGCCAGCGGGCTCTAGGCGTTGTGACTGGGCGGCCTGGTGTGGCCGACGAACGTGGGATGGTATTTTAGCTTTGTTGAGATCGATTCTCAAGTGCAAATCTGGACGGCGTTAGGGCAGGGGGGGGCGGAGCACGGGCCGGCAGCCACCCCCGGGTCTGGCTCATTTTTCCGGCGAAACCAACTGGAGAACCAACGCCAGCGGCACCGCCAAAAAAATGTGCCTGACCACTTCGACTCCGCCTGCACCAGCGCAGCCAGGCTGTTGCGGGAAACCGCATCGGGACAGCACCGCGCATACGCATCCCCCAGTACGTACCACGCACGACCACCCGACGGTGCATGTACCGCTCCACGGACCGACAAAGATTTTTTCCTTTTGATCATTTACCTGCTATAATAAATCTGCTGCAATGTGCACTCTGCTACTCTCACTTCTTTTCTGACGTATACTTCGCTGGCCGCCACCATGCAGTATTGCCATCACTCCAAGTCCCCACGGCACCCCCACGCAGGAACCGCCTGCAGCTGGAGGATGGCCTCTGGTTACGCTCGCCGATTACGGGTGGAACAGCTCGAAGACCGACGGATGATGGCGGTGCTCACGGTCAACTCCGCAGCGGACAACACGTTGGCTGATGGTCTGATTACGCTCCGAGAAGCGATTCTGGCGGCGAATAACGATACGGTTGCTGACGCCACCGAGGGCGTGCAAGCCGGTAGTGGCGATGACACGATTCTGTTCGACACCAATGTGTTTAGCGGCGGCAGTGCCAGCCTGATTCGCTTGACCGCAGGAGAACTGGAGATCACCGAGACCCTCACGATCGACGGTTCCGCAGTCACGGGGATCGTAATCAGCGGTGATGCCAACGACAACGACGTGTTGCTGCCCGGCACACAGATCACCGACGTCACGCTGAGTTCGGTTGCCAATCTGCTCAGCGACAACACGCGGGTGTTCAACTATTCATCCTCCAGCGGTGACCTGCTGCTGGACAACTTGACCATCACGGGCGGACGCACGAGCAGCGCGGCTGAAAATGGGGCCGGCATCCGCTTTATATCCAGTAACGGCTATAATAATAACGGTACCGGCCTCACCGTCAGCAACAGCATGGTCCGCGGCAATAGTGCGACGAATTCTGCCGATGGCGGCGGCATATTTACAGGCTTCGGTACGGCAACCCTCATCAGCAGCAGCGTCAGCGACAACAGCAGCGCTGCTCAGGGTGGCGGAATTTTCACTGTTTACGGCGACGTGAGCCTTACGGACAGCACGATCGCAGACAACAATAGTGGGAACGATGGCGGCGGCATTTACACTCTTTTCGGCGAGGTGACACTGACGAACAGCGCGGTCCGTGGCAACCGGGCCACCGGAAACTTTGTGCTTGGCGGCGGTATTTTCGCAAACGCCGAGGTGACGCTCACCGACAGCACCGTCAGCGACAACAGCGCTACCGGCAGCGAAGCCCAAGGCGGCGGTATCTACGCTAAGAATGAGGTGACGCTCATCAACAGCACGGTGAGCGGCAACAGCGCCATCGGCAGCGTTGCCCTGGGCGGTGGCATCTTTGCTGCCGGTACGGCAACGCTCACCAGCAGCACCGTCAGTGACAATAGCGCCAGCGGCGACGGTGCCCAGGGCGGTGGCATTTTTGCTTCCGATGTCATGACGCTCACCGATAGCACCATCAATAGGAACGCAGCGGCGGGCACGGGAGGCGGGATCGTGGTCGCTGACGGCGACACGAATCCATCCCTCACCATTGAAAATTCCGTCGTCGCGGGCAACTTTGACAACCAATCCGCTGGCACCAGCGGCACGCCCAGCGACTTGGTACCGGACCCGGATAGCGTGCTCACCGTCAACGATAGCCTGATCGGTGTTGCCGACGGGCTGACCATCACGGGTACCAATAACTTGTCAGGCACGGCAGCCAGTCCACTGGATCCACTGCTGGGCCCGCTAGCCGAAAACGGCGGCCCCACACGAACCCAGGCCCTCTTGCCAGGCAGCCCGGCCTTAGACGCAGGTTCATCGTCGGAAACGTACGATCAACGTGGTGAGAACCGCAATTTTGGTGGTGGTGCCGACATCGGCGCTTATGAAGCGCAAAGCCAGCCAACGGCCAACTTTGTTGATGACGGCGTGAATAACACCGGCCGCGTGGACGGTCTGGACTTCCTGGCCTGGCAACTCGGTTTCGGCAAGTCCAACGCGGTGCGTAGCGATGGCGACAGCGATGGCGACGGAGACGTCGACGGCAGTGATTTGGCCGCGTGGAAGGTTTCGTATGGACAAGTGAACGTGGCAGCCGTGGAGTCCGACAGCGCGCTTCCTACGCCCCCCGACGTAGCGGCAGCCGCTACTGCCCCGGAGCAGAGTCCCGTCCGCGATACCTCCACAACAATCGGTGAAACGCTGGCAGTGATCATCGCAGCGCCGGTAAGCGACAGGCAGGCAGAACTCAGCGACGCTGGTGATATGGCCGCGCAGCCGGTTGCGTATGGGCCAGTGAATGTAATAGAGTCCGTCAATCCACTTCCTAGGCCCCCCGATGTAGCGGCAGCCGCTACTGCCCCGGAGCGAAGTCTCGTCCGCGGTACCTCCCCAACGATCGGTGAAACGCCGGTAAGCGATAGGCAGGCAGAGCTTATCGACGCGGCGCTGGCCTACAGCCTCGCCGGCGATGAGGACAAAGAGGCCTTGCTCGCAGAGGCGGCAGGCCCCGTGGAGGAAATCGATGCCGTCTTCACGCGTAACGACCCGCTAGCGGCGCCCCCCTCCCCTGCCAATATTTCCCTCTCCAGCGCTGCCAGGGCTGCGGAACCGACGAGCGCACCGTGGCTGGTAGAGTCGTTGCTGCAGGACGCGTTGGGTGGATTTGAATCGGACCTCTTTGAGTAGTCTCCAGCAGTGTTCTGCAGTCTCTGGCTTGCTCCTGGGCTGGTAACCGCTGTGTATGAAACCACTTTCGTGGTGGGGCGTTGTTTCCGTCGTTTCTTCGTGGTTCAAATTATTTCCGTACATAGGTCGTATATCTCTTTGGTTGCGGCTAAGCCGCGCTGGGAAAACTCTAGCCTCCCAGCGCGCGTCACAGCAACCAACGGAAGCGGGCCCTGCCGCCCTAACCCACGTCCCCCAGCTCCAGTGCCTTGCCGTAGCGCGTGAGCATCTGACGTCGGAGCTTGGCGTGGTCGGGATGGCTCAGGCCCGGGTCGGCGTCTACCAAGGCCTGCGCGGCGCGGCGGGCCTCCGCGAGCAGCTGACGATCCCGCTGCAGGTTCGCGATCCGTAGGGGAGGCAGGCCGTGTTGTTGCGTACCGAACAGGTCCCCCGGACCGCGGATTTGAAAGTCCAGTTCCGCCAACTCAAAACCATCGCTACTCGCGACAAAGGCGGCCAGCCGCTCGCGGCCCGTTTCACCGGCCTCCCCCACCAGCACGCCACAAAAGGGCGCGTGCGTGCCGCGGGCGATTCTACCGCGGAGCTGATGGAGCGCGGCAATGCCAAACCGCTCAGCACCCGCCACGGTCATCACCGAGGCATTGGGAACGTCCACGCCTACCTCAATGACCGAGGTACTCACCAACACTTGAATCTCCCCCGCCCGAAAGTCATCCATCACTTGCTGCTTCTCGCCCGCTGCCATTCGCCCATGGAGCAGGCCCATGCGAAAGGCCTCCAGTTCTCCGTTGGTGAGCTGCTCATAGGCCGCGGCCACGCTGGGAGCGGTCAGGGTCGTGGACTCGTCCACCAGCGGAGCCACCACGTAAGCCTGGCGCCCTTCCCGCAAACGGTCGCGGACAAAGGCCCACCAGCGCTGTTCCGCGTCGGCCTCGACCAAATAGGTGTTGACCGACTGCCGTCCGCTGGGCAACTGACGCAACGTCGAAACATCCAGGTCGCCAAACAAGGTCATGGCCACCGTGCGGGGAATCGGTGTGGCCGTCATCACCAAATAATGCGGCCAGTGGTCTTCTTGACGCAGGGCAGCCCGCTGACGAACACCAAATTTATGTTGTTCGTCGATCACCACCAGGCCCAAGTTCTTAAAGCGCACACGGTCTTGGATCATGGCTTGCGTCCCGAGCACCACGTCCAATTTCCCCGCTGCCAACTCGGCCAGCATGGTCTCACGCTCACGTTTGGCGGTGCTGCCGGCCAACACACCGTAGCGGACACGGCTGGCCTGGAGCAAGCTACCCAGCGTATCGGCATGCTGCCGGGCCAAGATTTCGGTGGGTGCCATCAGGGCGGCTTGCCGCCCATGAGCCACCGCCACCAGCATCGCGTACAGCGCGACGATCGTCTTGCCACTTCCCACGTCGCCTTGCAACAAACGATTCATGGGCCGGTCTTGAGCCATGTCGGCGGAGACTTCGGCAATTGCCTCCTGCTGACTCGCGGTCAGCTCAAAGGGCAACAGCCGACGGATGCGGGCATCGATTTTGGCAGTGGCTACCAGCTGCGGGGCATTCCGTGCTTGCTGCTGCCCGCGGCGGACGGCAATCGCCAACTGCAACACAAACAGCTCTTGAAAAATAAAACGCCGCCGCGCCCGGTCCAAGGCCGCCTGATCGTCCGGCAAATGAATCGACGGAATGGCCTCGGCCAGTGGGACCAACTTATATTGCCCCAACAGCCGCGGACAAAACACCTCCTCCGGCACGCCAGCGTACTGAGTGACCGCCAGCTCGACCATCCGCCGCATGTGGTACTGCGAAATACCATCGGTGAGCGGATAGATGGGCAACAGCTGTCGCCCCGTGGACTGGGCCTCTTCCTCGGCCAGCCAGGTAATTTGCGGATGCATCATCTCCCACATCAGCCCCCGCTGCTTGGGCTTGGCGGTCAACAGGAGATGCTGGCCGGCGCGAAACTTCTTCCGCATAAAGGGTTGGTTAAACCAGGTGGCCCGCAAATCGCCACTCGCATCCCGCACCAAGATCGACACCCGCGTCTTGCCAAAACCGCTGCTGGCCGTGCCGACCTCCACCACCGTGCCGCGGACCCTTTGCAACCGTTCCTCGGCAAGCTCAGCAATCAGCCGCTCATCCGATAGATCTTCATAATCCCGCGGGAAGTGAAACAGCAGGTCAGCCGCCGTGTGGATTCCCAGGCGGGCCAGCAAAACGGCCCAACGGCGTCCCACACCGGTAATTTTTTCCGCGGGAGTCGCCAAAACTTCGCGGGCCGCAAGACTGGCAGCAGGTGCTGGGGGCGTCTGATCCATGCCACCATTGTAAACCCAGCCCCCCCACTGTAGACAAGATGTCGGTGCAAGATGTCGGTGCCACCCAACGCTGGTAACGATTTTAGTGGCAGTATTGGGGGGGGGGCAGTCATTCCCGCGCAGGCGGGAATCCAGTAGCAGTGCCAGTGGTCTAGATTCCCGCGTGCGCGGGAATGACGTAGGAGCGTCACCATGTCCGGGTGCAAGAGCGGGCTCGTTTATTTGTTCTCAGTTTGAGGTTTTTAAAAAATGCTCTCCGCAACTCGCGGAGGTTTCTGGATTCCCGCCTGCGCGGGAATGACGGAGGGAAGACGGGAATGACGGAGGGAAGACGGGAATGACGGAGGGAAGACGGGAATGACGGAGGGAAGACGGGAATGACGGAATGACGGAATGAAGTCAATAAAATCGGCCATCCCGCTGTTAGCTGTCCGCAAGAACTTCTTCCACCAGTTGCGGCGGGGTACCAATGGAGACCACGTGCATTTGTCCCACATAGGGGGCAGCTGGGGGAGCAAGCAAACCGGTTTTGGGGGCTACGAAGGTGCAGGTGTGATCCGCTCGCACCGTCGTGCCCTGCGGCAAGCCGGTTTCACAATCCAGCCCGCTGGGTACGTCCACGGCGAGGCATCGGCCCGCTTGCGCGTTGAGCCACTGGATTACCCTCGGCAGCGGTTCCCGCGGCTCGCCACGGGCGCCGGTGCCCAACATGGCGTCAACATACCAAGCCGCCAGACCGGCTTCTCGATCCAAGACAGCACAGGGATCGGCCTGTTGGGACAGATCGACAAGCGGCACGCAGGTCTGCTCGAGAATCTGAAAATTGGCCAGCGCGTCACCGCCCAATTCCGACGCAGCGTGGAGCAAGAAGACGGTGGTCTGCACTCCGCGAATCAGCAAGTGCCTGGCAATCACCAAGCCATCGCCGGCATTATTGCCCTTACCGCACAGAATCGCCACCGCCTGCGTCGCCAAGCCCGGGTCCAGACCCAGCAAGACTTCCACCACCCCGCGCCCGGCATTCTCCATCAGCACCATGCCCGGAATACCATAGCGCTGCATGGCCAACCGATCCACGGCCCGCGCCTGCGCACGATTGAGAACCACATCCATAGGAGGAGAGGGGCTAGGGGCTAGGGACTAGAGGCTAGAAAGGCTAGCCCGTAACAACTCGCGCCTCGCGCCCCGTAACTCGCGCCTCGCCTCACGGTACCACCGCCGAGATTCCTACCACGGCTCCAGCCTGGAACAAAGCACCTCGCAGGCTCAGGGGGACCGGGTCCAGCATGTACGGCGCGCAATTCCCCGGGCGGTAATAGCCCAAGGCATACACACATTCCCGCGGAGTGCGGACACCCATCTTGTAGGGCAACACGGGCAACGACCCGAAGAAATGCACGCCCGACATCAGCGGCTGGAGACACGGGCCCCAAGAATGGCCATAACGTTCCAGACGGACTTGCTCAAAGTAGAGCGGCTTATGGTACAAGGCGGAAGCCTTCCAATGATGCGTCAACAGCGGCCACTGCCGCGGCTGGTACGGCTTACCTCCCAAACGACACTCGAAAGGAAAATCCTCTCCCGCATTGCCCGTCAGACGAATGTCCAAATCAATATTTCGGATCCGCTTCTGACGGATCTTGGAAAATTCTTCCTCGCAGTTTTTTTCCGCCGCCGCCCCCTCTTGCTGCCGCACGCGGAGCGCTTCCGAATCATCCACGGACGGCTCCCACCTCTCGGAACCTGGACCGGAATCGAACTCGGGTTGCCGATCCGGCTGCATGCGAAGTGCGTCCTCCGGGTCGGGAATGGCCTCACGCAGCCAATCCTCATCGTCGCCAGCCTCCGAGGTTCCCAGCTCCGCCCAAGGATCCTCTTCCAACAACCCCTCGTCGATGTCACGCTCCTGGAGAGGCGGTTGACGCTCCAGGGTCGGACCTGCGCTCTCTGCTTCCAGCAACTCTTCCAAGTCTTCGCTGCTGGATTCCTCGCTGCTGGACTCCTCTTCGTCGAACTCGGCTACCGGCTCTGCTAGGAAATCTTCATCGTTGAGCTGTTCCCACGGATCCTCGTCGTCCGTCTCAAAGGGGTCGTAATCAACGGCCGCACGGCCCGTGTTTGGATTCCCCAACCGCAGCGCAGCTGTGCTGGCAGCGGGCTGCGGTTCCGCAGCATCCTCTGCTTCCCACACCACCGCCAGCACTTGCGAATCGCGGCGGCAGGGATGGTTTTCAACCAACCCGGCCTGGGGTGCGGCGGAGGGGGCGGCCGGCTCAGACAGGGCTGGACGCCTCCAGGGGAGCTGTGCTGAGTCCGCGTGCATCTTCCCCGGACTTCCCCAGAGGCCGGCCACGACGCCGGCGAGTAAAAGCAAGCCGCGGGCCGGACGGCCAACATGACAGCAAATTTTGGAAAGGCATGGTTGTGCCTCCGGTTGGCACGGGGGCGACAACCGCGGATTTTGGTCAGCTGCTCTAGCTTTTGTCAGCAGCGGAATACTCGGCCGTGTAATTTGGCGCTTCTTGCGTAATGGCAATGTCATGCGGATGATTCTCCCGCACACTGGCCGGCGTGACTTGGATAAATCGCGCCTCCGTGCGCAGCTCCTCGATAGTTTTGGTACCACAATAGCCCATGCCAGCTCGCAGGCCGCCCACCAACTGATAGAGGTACGGACTGAGTGGCCCTTTATAAGGCACGCGTCCTTCCACACCTTCGGGAACGAGCTTGCCATTGCCGGCCTTTTCCTTCACTTGTCGATAACGCTCACTCGAACCATGCACCATGGCCCCCAGCGAACCCATCCCGCGGTACGCCTTGTAGGTCCGACCTTGGTACAACACCCGTTCTCCTGGACTTTCGTCCAGCCCGGCCAACAAGCCCCCCAGCATCACCACGTGGGCTCCGGCAGCCAGGGCCTTGGTAATATCGCCTGAATAGCGAATGCCGCCATCGGCAATAATCGTGACCTGGCTCCCCGCGGCGGCCCGCGCCACCTGATCAATGGCCGTGATTTGCGGAACTCCGATTCCAGAAATCACACGGGTCGTGCAAATGGATCCCGGTCCAATACCGACCTTGACGGCATCCACCCCCACCCGCACCAAATCTCGACAAGCAGCGGCCGTCGCCACGTTGCCGGCCACGACGTCCATGTTCCCCTTCTGCTTCAGCCCTTGGACCGTCTCCAGCACATTGGACGAGTGTCCATGGGCACTGTCGACAACCAAGAAATCCACATCCTTCTCGATCAGGCTTTCCGCCCGCTCATAATCAAACACTCCAATGGCCGCGCCGACACGCAGGCGTCCCTGGGCATCCTTGCATGCCTGCGGGAACCGCCGCATCATGTCGATGTCTTTGATGGTAATCAGCCCTGTCAGTCTGTAATCTTCGTCAACCAGCAAAAGTTTCTCGACCTTATTTGCCATCAAAATCTTTTCAGCTTCCGCCAGCGTTACAGTCCCCGTAGCCGTTACGAGCGGTTTCTGAGTCATCACCTCGGAAATGGGCAGGCTGTTGTCCTCTAAAAAACGCAGGTCGCGGCGGGTTAAGATGCCCACCAGCTGGCCCTGGTTCGTGATGGGAATGCCGGAGACCTGCGACTCGTCCATCGTTTGACGCGCGGTAGCAACGCTAGCATCCGGAGGAAGCGTCACCGGATCGACGATAATGCCGTTGGCACTCCGCTTGACCTTATCCACCTCTTCGGTTTGCGACTCGATGGACATGTTTTTGTGAATCACGCCCAGGCCCCCGCTTTGCGCGAGGGCGATCGCCATCCCGCTCTCGGTAACGGTGTCCATCGGGGAACTTAAGATCGGCAGATTCATCGCGATCCCCGCCGTCAGCCGTGTGGAAACATCCACATCGGCGGGCACGATCGTGCTATAGCGTGGCTCAATCAATACATCGTCGAAAGTCAAGGCGGTGCCGGTCAGCTTATCCTGCATAGAAATGCTCTGGGATGGCGGAAGAATCGATTGCTAGCTACTCGAATCCCTGATTATCGCGCGCAAGCCAAGGACCGTCTAGCACCCATCGTCGGAACAATAAAAAAACCGGGGGCCAACCTGCGAGAGGCCGGCCCCCGGTGCGGGGAATCAAAGCTTCAAGTGATGCCTACGTGGACACTAGTAGGTCAGGATCATGTCGCAAGCGACGTTTTCCCGGTTGGTGTTGCCGAAAGTCCCGCCGGCAGCAGGCGTCCAGTCCTTCCGTACTTCCGGACGGATGACCAAGTTGTCCAGCAACTTGACGTTGACGCCCGTGGTGAACTCGTAGTTCGACTGACCGTCACTCTTCCACCACTCGATCCGAGAACCGAATTTGAGGACATCGTTGAACTCGTAGAACAGGTACTGGTTGATGCCAACCTGATCGTTGGCGGTAACGCCTGCAGCATCAATGCCCACCAAGTCGCTTTGGAAGACGTAGTTCAACTTATCGGTCAGAGCCACATCCAGCACGGTGCTGTGGGCGTAGCTGTTGCTGTCGCCATTGTCCCGGGCACCAAAGTTGCCGTAGGTGGTGATGTAGGTGAAGGTGACCGCATCGGACAAGCTGGCCGAGAAACCACCGAGGAAGTTGTTACCGCTATTCAGGTTATCGAAACCACTGTCCCAACCGAGCGTCCAACCACCGTAGAGGGTCAAATTCTCGAATCCGGAATAGGTACCCAGCACACCGGTGTGGGTAAACGGCTCGCTGTTGAACATCGTCAGGGCGTGGCTGAAGAAGAAGTTATCCGGAGCGGGCACGACTTCATAACCGACAATCGTGTAAAAATGACCGATGATGACCGACAGATCGCCCATGGCCACTTCACCGTACAATTGGGGGATCGCCCAACCGTAACCAGCACCACGATCGAAACCATTTTGGAAGTCCCAGGAACCTGCCGGGTTTCCAAAGGCCTGCGTCTTGGCGGCGTCCACACCGTACATGAGGTCAAAACGGAAGCCGAGGTCAAAACCCTTGGAGCCGTCGGCCTCTTTGCCAATATAAAACCATTGTTGGTGCAGATTGAAACGATCCGGGCTGTCCAGAAATGACAGGGCATCGTTACGTACAGAGGACTGAGGAACGTTGTCGTCCGTCCAACCAAACTGCGTCCAACCTCCAATGTCCCAGCAATCAACGCCCAGCGCTCCGGCCAGCGAGAACCCTTCGACAATACCGGGTCCCATGCCGCTGAAGAGTCCGCTGCCACCCGCTCCGACGCCACAGCAAGTGTCGTCGCAGCAGCTGTCGTCGCAGCAGTCGTCGTCGCAACAGGTGTCGCAACCGACAGGAATGACTTGTTGATCGTAAGACCACTGTCCCAGGTCTGCTGCCAGCGCGGGGGCCGCAGCAAGCGTGAATACAGCGATACCAGCCGTCCAAGATTTGAGATTCACCTTAAAGCTCCTTCTTTTCCGCTGTGCTGCATCATCTAGTTCCAACCAGAAACCAGCACAAACCAGGTCTACTGAACGATCCTCAGTTCCTCTGGATGAGTCTCCAAGGAAACAAGGATCGCGAATATGCTCTCCGCCTCGCTCTCATCTATCGACGCGCTGGCCCAGCAAGGTCGAGGGAACCGATGGCAAAATAGGCGAAAATACTGCGTTTTAGAGCGAATCTTGGCAAGCTGTACCGGTTAGCCTGAATTCCCCGGATACCGGCGATTGCCCCTCCGCGGCGAAGGCACCGGGGCCCCCCCGGCAGAAGGTAGAGCCTGTGGATCTACCCAAGTGGTCTCCACCAACTGGGGACGCGCCACTCCCCCAGTTCAGCGGCGGCAGATTCAGATTCCACGCTTACACATCCACCAACAGTCCGCTAGGGAGCAGAAACCAAGGGCGACGAGGCCTGCTCGGATTTTAGAAAACTTTGGGCCACATTGTAAAACGGTGCCTGGGCATAAGCGAAAACGGTTTTTTGCGTGGCCGACGCATCCGACGGCTGCCAATACGCACCGGACGTAATGGGAACTTGCCACAAAGTGAATGCCGCAAAACTCGTGAACATGATGGCCACCAGCAGCCCCATCAACGGACCTCCCACCTTATCCAGGAGGGGCAAAAAACGCATCTTGGTAGGTGAGATACGCTCGGCCAGTATCCGCATCACGGCCAGTGACAAGAAAAAAACACCCCACATGCTCGCAAACACAAAATACCAGGTCGTGTCGGCGTCTTGTCCCGCCTGCGCACGTCCCCAAGTTCCCAAGGGAACACCCGCCACCACGGCCATCAGGCCGGCTAGGATCACCAAGAACAGCAAAATCGTGTTGCTCCACAGTCCTTCCTGCACGGTCATGGCAATGCCGGCAAAAAGGATCGCTCCCAATAAGATGGTCAGGTATAGCATGGCATCGCTTGGTTGAGGAGGAAAATCGTGGGGACGCAGGAGACAGTCTGCTGCAAAAAAACTATTGTTTCAGCACGCGCATCAGTTCCGGCAAGGAGGTCTGACCTTTGGCCACCAGCAACACGCCTTCTTCTTGCAAGGAGCGCTGGCCGGAAGCCTTGGCGGCTTTTTTCAGGAGTTCCAGCCGGGGTTGTTTGACTAAAATCTCACGGATTTTGTCGGTGACTTCCAGCAGTTCAAAAATACCCGTCCGTCCGGCATAGCCGAAACCTTGGCAGGCCTGGCACGGCCGATCCGTTTCCTCCGGCTTGGGAGGCCGATAGAGCTGCTCCACTTTACCTACCGGGATCCCCAACTTGCGGAGCACATCCGCCGGCGGGGTGTAGCCAACCTTGCACTCCGGGCACAGCAAACGGACGAGCCGCTGGTAGAGCACGGCCTTGACCGTGGCGGCAAAATCCTTGGCGGGAATCTTTTTTTGCAACATCCGCAGCAAGACTTCCGCGGCCTCCCGGGCACGCATCGTGGTAATTACCAGGCGTTCGTCGCGGACTTCCTTCAGCAGCAGGTCGGCCGTCTCCGGATCGACAAAATCGCGGCAGATGTAGACGTGGGGATAGGTGCGAATGAGCTGCGGCAAAATGGTCGCCGGTGTTTCGCCCGCTGCCGAATCGTAGGTGGTCACATTGATATTTTGAATTTCCGGCTCCGGATGCTGCGCGTCCTCAATCGAGACAAAATCCCGCATCAACCGATCCGTATCGTGCAGCGAAACCTCGGTGATCGTTGACAACCCACCTCCCGGCAGGGAGGCCAAAATCAACAGCCCCTGATCGGCAGCCATGGCCGCGGCCCATTTTTCCCGGAGGGCTTCACGCATGCCCAATTCTGCGTAATCGGAGAATTCCTGTTTGGCCACGATCCGCGTCAACACGGCCCTTTCGCCCGTAGGAACGCCCTGCGTGACGAGCGGGTAGATAAAGGATTTGCCCTCGTATTTCGCGCCAAATTTCCCCGACTGCTGGTGACGACGATCTTTGATATTGAGATTGGCCAGGGTTTTCATCACCGCCAACATCACATCACCGGACTCGCGATCGATCGCGGTGCCGTTGTGCCACACACCGTCAATCTCATAACGGACGTTGACGGCCTGCTGCGTAAAATCATAGAGCACTTTTTCACAGCGACGCTGGACCATGGTGGCCACGGCATCTTTGACCAACAGGTATCCGGGAGAATTGCGCGCGGAAAGCAAATTCGCGTTGTCAGCATTGGCATCCTCCCCGCCCATCGGGATCAGATCCACGTCCACTCCCATCTCGTAAGCCGCTTTGCGTTCCGTGCTGACCTGCACACCCAGCTTACTCGCCACCTTGGCAAAGGCAAATCTCCACCAGTCCCGCGTGAGGACCGTCTGATGCGGCTGCACACTCTGATTGTGAACGACGACATAGGGCAACCAGCACGCCAGCAGCACCACGAGCAAGATGGGTATCCGGACCCAGGTTGCCACGGGCAGAAAAAAAAGCACCAGCGCAGTCACCACAAACGGAAAGAAGATAATGGGATTCCACTTGTACCATCCCAGCTTAAAAATCTGCACATCGTGATTGATCCACTCACCACCACGAATCCACAACAGCACCACCAAGGCCAGGCCGACGAGCTTGAGCGACAGCATGAAGTCGCAGGGCACCTGGTCCAGCTCAGCAGCAAAATCCCCCACGGCGGCTGGCGACCCCGCGAGATTGGCTGGGGACCGCTGCTTTGCTTGGGCCAGCTTCGCAGCCCGTTTGTGGGGGGCCTGACCTGCCAGCTCCGCTTGGGCCGCGGCCACCCCCGCCTGTTCGACCAGGCCCACTTGGGCCTGGGCTAGGTGGCCCAGCACCAAACAGATCAGCCCCACAGCGCCTACCTGCCCCGCACCAGCGAAAAGGAGCGGGAGAACACGTAGGCTGGGGCGCAGCCCCACCTTATCTGAGCACATTCCCGCGCAGGTGGGGCTGCGCCCCAGCCTACGTTTCTGCCCCACGGCCCGTGATGCGCCACGAAATGCGCGGGCAGCCGATGTTTCGAAATAGAGAAATAACTTATGCTGCATTCGATCTACTCTTTCTGAGATAGCGGCCGGAGGCCGCTATCTCAGGAAGGAAAAATGGACCGTCTCTACG
>CAMYJY010000006.1:21537-24368 GCA_947258835.1 uncultured Pirellulales bacterium | reverse complement strand
GCGATGGTGGGGCTCAGCATCGCGACCCCGAAGATAACGAGCAGCGCCGATGCCACGGCCATCACGACCAGGGGGACGGTGTCGTCGGGCCCTGCGAAGGTGGCGAGCAGCACGCCGGCGACTCCGAGGCCGGCGACGATGGCGCCGAGGATGACCCGGATCTGGCGGCTCCGTCCGGAGCGGAGGGAGTACCCCTCGCGCAGGGCGGCCATGGGCGAGATGCGTCCGGCCCGGAGGGCGGGGAGCAGTGCTGCGATCGCCGTGACGACGAGGCCGACGATCAGGGCCACGAGGAGCGTTCGGTTCTCGATCACCATCTCGACCGAGCTCTCGCCGGAGGAGGCGATCTGCTGACTGAGGAGCGAGGCGACGAGCCGCCCCAGGAAGAGACCCAGGATCGATGCGATCGCACCCACCACGACCGCCTCGAGCAGGACGCTGCCCGTGACCTGTCCGCTGCCGGCGCCGATGGCGCGGAGCAGTCCCAGCTCTCGGATGCGCTGGCCCAGCACGATGGCGAACGTGTTGGCGATGACGAAGATGCTGACCAGCAGAGCGATCAGGGCGAACGCCAGCAGGACCCACCGGAAGACGTCGAGGAACTCGCCGAAGGACTCGGTCGTCTCCTCGACGATCTGATCGCGGTTCACCACCTCGACCCCCGCCGGAGCGATCTCGGCGACGGCATCGGTGGCGGCGGCGAGGCTGGCGCCGGGATCGAGGCGGACCTCGATCGTCTGGATCTCGTCGGGGGCCAGACCGGACAGGGCCTGCGTGGTGGCCAGGTCGAACAGGAAGTACCGCGCGCCGAACGAGTCACTGGCGAATTCGTTGATGCTGACCAGCTCGAACTCATCGGACGAGCCGAGTCCGAAGATCTCGAGCGAGTCGCCGATCTCGAGCTCGAAGTCCTCGACGGTGTCCGCGTCGATCGACACCTGATTGCCGACGGGAGTCTCACCCTCGAGGAGGGTGAAGGATCCGACCGAATCCTCACCGGAGTACGCGAAGCCGAACGTCGGGGGGTCGAAGGTCGACGGAACGATCTCGGTGCCGTCCTCGAGCTTCGCGGTGACCAGTGTTCCCACATTGGGCGTGGCAACCGCGACGCCGGAGACGGCCTCGATCTCCTCGACCAGCGCGGCCGGAATGGGGGGAACGTCGAAGGTCTGTGGGTCGTAGTCCTCGGCGCGCACCTGGATGTCCAGGTTGCCGGCGATCTCCTGGGCCAGTTCGTCGAAGGTCTTGTTGAGGCTGTCGGTGAGGATGAACGCCGCGGTCACGAAGGTGACGCCCAGTGTGACGGCCAGGGTCGTCAGGAAGAGGCGACCCTTGTGCGACCAGAGGTTCTTGAGGGTCAGACGGAGCATCTCAGTCTCCGAGCACCTTCAGCTGGTCGAGGATCTGCTCGGTGGTGGGATTGGGGAGCTCGCCCACGATGTGGCCGTCGGCCAGGAACACGACCCGGTCGGCGTAGGAGGCGGCGATCGGGTCGTGGGTGACCATGACGATGGTCTGGCCGAACTCGTCGACGGCTCGTCGCATGAAGCCCAGGATCTCGTGACCGGTGGTCGAGTCGAGGTTTCCGGTGGGCTCGTCGCAGAAGACGATCTCGGGCCGGCTGGCCAGTGCTCGCGCCACGGCGACGCGCTGCTGCTGCCCGCCGGAGAGCTCGGTGGGCCGGTGGTGGACCCGGTCGGCGATCGCCATGGTGGAGATGACCTCGTCGAGCCAGGGCTGATCGGGTGCGGTCCCGGCCAGGTCCATCGGCAGCGTGATGTTCTCCATGGCGGTCAGCGTCGGCACCAGGTTGAACGTCTGGAAGACGAACCCGATGCGATCGCGCCGCAACTGGGTCAGATCCTTCTCGTCGAGGGTGCTGAGATCGGTTCCGCCGATGAACGTGTGCCCCGAGGTGAGGCGGTCGAGGCCGGCCATGCAGTGCATGAGGGTGGACTTGCCCGAGCCGGACGGTCCCATGATGGCGCTGAACCGGCCTCCGTCGAATCCGACGGTGATGCCGTCGAGGGCCCGGACCTCGGTGTCGCCGGAGCCGTAGATCTTGTACGCGTCGGCGGTTTGGGCCACGACGGTGGACAGGGCGGGACCCTCGGGAGCGGGCGGGGGCGCGGTCATGGCAGGGACACCTGGGGGCGGCGATCGGGACGGGCGCAACCCTATCCGGGAGGTTCCGGCAGTCCGAGGCTGTTGCGAGCGAATTCACCATGGGGAGTGTCAGAGGCGACTCGTATGCTGAGCGGATGGTCTGTGCGGCCTGTGGCGCCGACAACCCGGCAGAGGCTCGCTTCTGTTCGCAGTGCGGGCAGGCGACCGTGGCGCGCAACGACGAGCGCCGGATCGTCGAGACGTTCCGACCGTACGTCGAGGCCCGCGACTGGGTCAGCATCAACCGCGGCACCGTCGTCGGGTTCACCGAGGACGGGTTCCGGGCCGTCGGATCCGCCTCCGAGATGGGAGAACTGTCATGACCAAGCCAATCGTGGTGCAGAACCTCGAACTCTGTTGGGATTCGCTCGACGACCTGTTTGCTGACCTGTCGGATGACCAGTGGGCGACGCCCTCGCTGTGCCCGGGATGGGCCGTGCGCGACGTGGCGATCCACCTCGCTGCCGTGGAGAACATGTTGAGTGGGGAAGCCCCCGGCTCGTTCACCGACGGGTTGCCGTTCGACAAGGTCGTCGCCTGGATGAACGACGCCACCGAGCTCGACGATGCCGCGCTGCTGGACGCCTATCGCCAGATGATCGCCGCCCGCCGGGCGGAGTTGGCGGATATGAGCGAGGTAGATCTCGAACTTCCCTCGGCGACGC
>CAMYJY010000006.1:0-21482 GCA_947258835.1 uncultured Pirellulales bacterium | reverse complement strand
GTCCGGGTGTTCGACTTCTGGGTGCACGAACACGACATGCGGACACCGCTCGGGCTCCCGGGCCACGAAAGCGGTCCCGCTGCCGAGATGGCGATCGACGAGATCCACCGTTCGCTGCCGTACATCGTCGGCAAGAAGGTCGGGCTGCCCGACGGCAAGAGCATCACGATCGAGATCCACGGTGGCGTCTCGCGCACGATGCACGTCGCCGTCGACGGACGGGCCGGGCTGGTCGATTCACTCGACGACCCGGATGTGGTGTTGCGGGCCGACTCGCTGGCATTCGCACAACTGGCGTGCGGCCGGATCGACCCACAGGGCCCGATCGACGACGGCCTCATCACCTGGACCGGCGACGCCACCTGGGGCGAGGCAGCAGCCCGCAACCTCGCCTTCACGATGTAGGGCCGCGCAACCATGACAAGCCGAGGACTCGGCACGATCGTCGAACCCGCCAGGGAGATCGATGTCGTCCACGCCACCGACGTGCTCGTCGTCGGATCGGGCCCTGCCGGTCTGGCCGCTGCGCTGGCCGCCGCTCGGGCCGGGGTCGAGGTCACCCTGGTCGAGCGGTTCGGATGTTTCGGCGGCAACATCACCACGGTCGGCGTGGAGGGGATGGCCTGGTACCGCCACGAACAGACCGTTGAAGCCGACGGGATCGGCCGCGAGTTCGAAACCCGCGCCCACGAGATGGGAGCGGCCGTTCCGGAGAGCCAATCCGACTCGTTCGAACTCGACGCCGAAGGCTTCAAAGTGGTGGCTGACACGCTGGTCGAGGAGGCAGGCGTGCACCCGATGCTGCACCGTGCCTTCGTCGCCCCGATCATGGAGGGCCGGCGTGTGGTCGGCATTATCACCGAGTCGAAAGCGGGACGTGAGGCGATCCTCGGGCGGCGGGTGATCGACGCCACGGGCGACGCCGACGTCGCCCATCGGGCCGGTGCACCGACCCATCTGACGCCTCGTGAGCAGATGATGGCTGCCTCGGTGATGTTCCACCTGGCCGGGGTCGACAAGCGGGCATTCGTCGATGGCATCCGCGACGATCCGCAGACGTATCGCGATTGGGAGGGCAACGGTGCGTGGGACATCGAGACGTCCGGCAAGGAGGACGAGATGTTCTCGCCCTTCCTCCACAAGCCGTTCGCCCAGGCGGTTCGCGACGGTGTGATCCCCGGCAACCTCGCCACGCTGGCCGGCACGTGGGGAGCGATCCACGACTCGGGTGAGCTCACCTACATGAACGTGATCCACCTCCCCGAGGTCGATGGCACCGACCCCGACTCGATGACACGTGGAGAGATCGAGGGGCGCCGCCAGGCGATGTATGCGATCGACGCCCTGCGCGGCTACACACCGGGAATGTCAGGTGCCCGGCTGCGCAACTTCGGCATCACGATCGGCATTCGGGACACGCGCAAGATCGACGCCGTCTACAACATGACCGAACAAGACGTGCGGGAACAGGCGCGGTTCGACGACACGATCGGGATCTATCCCGAGTTCATCGACGGCTACGGGATCTTGATCCTGCCCACCACGGGTCGCTACTTCCAGTTGCCGTACCGCAACCTGTTGCCGAAGGGCGTCGACAATCTGCTGGTTGCCGGGCGTTCGTCGGGCGGCGATCGAGTATCGCACGCCGCCACACGCAACATGTCGTGCTGTGCCGTGCTCGGCCAGGGTGCCGGCATCGCAGCGGCGATCTCGCTGCGCACCGACCGGGAGCTCGCCGACGTCGATATCGCGGAGGTTCACGCCGAGCTCGAACGACAGGGGGTGAGGCTGCGGTGAAGCTCGAACTCGAGGGCCTGGGCGTTGTCGTGACGGCTGGAGCGGCAGGCATCGGGCGGGCGTTGGCTCTCCGGCTGGCGCGTGCCGGAGCGGATCTGGTGTTATTGGACGTCGATGAGGTCGGCTTAGCCCACGTCGTTGAAGAGGCCCGTCAACTGGGCGTGGCAGTTACGGATCGATATTGTGATGTGAGCCAAACCCGGCAAATCGAGTCCTGCACCCAGTGGGTCATCGACCGGTGGGGCGGCGTCGATATTTTGGTCAACAACGCGGGCATCACCTACTACGGCCTCACCGAGCAGATGTCGTTTGCGGATTGCGAGCGTCTGCTGGCGATCAACCTGCATGCCCCCATCCATTTCACGCGCGCTCTGCTGCCAACACTCTTGGCACGCCCTGAAGCCCATGTGCTGAATGTGGCCAGTTTCTTGGGACTGATTGGCACGCGTCGCCTGGCAGTGTATACCAGCAGCAAGTTTGGGCTGGTCGGTTTTAGCGAATCACTACGTGCCGAGTATGGCAAGCAGGGTCTGGGGGTCACGGCCCTGTGTCCGGGATTTGTGGATACGCGGTTGTTCGACACGGCCCCCCTGGGGCCGGATCAAACACAGCCCAAACGGCCACCGCGGTGGTTACTGACCACACCGGAAAAAATTGCGGATCGTGCCGTCCGCGCTATCTATCGCAACCAAGCGGTTGCCGTGCCCCAACGCTACGCGCAGCTCGCATACCTTGGTAAACGGTTGTTTCCTGGTCTTTACGATTGGGCCCATCATCTGAGCCGCCAACGCAAACAACCAACGGTACCCAAGTCTGCCAGCCTCCCTGCGGGCCAAGCTGCTTGAAGACTTGAAGACGACTAACCAGGCAAGAGCCTAACCCCCGGCTTGACCGGGGGGCCTCGAACCAATGTGAGCTATCGCTCAGAAGTCATTGGCCCGCTCCCGTGGGTCGCTCCAAAATTTGACTCACATACGGCAAGTTTGGCCGCATCAGCAAACGAACGGCATTCTGGTTGCTCTTACGACGTGCCCCTGCTATATTCATCGCAGCTTGTAGGGCAATGATGGCAAGTTCTCGGGGCTTCTCTTATTAAGTAAAACACTTGCGGCAGGCTCATTTCCTACGCAGGCCTCAGTAAAACTTGGCCAATTACCTGCGTTCGTTCGGACTGGAGGACTTTCCAGCATTATGGCAGATCGCGTGCCTCAGGAGACGCTTAGCCAACGAAAAGCAGCCGTGTACGTGCTGCCGGTGCTGGTATGTGTCGCCCTGGGCATCTTCACGGGACTGGGGATCTTCACGTTTGGCTACGGTGAAGGCCACGCCTACTTGGGCAACAACCCGCAGAGTTGTGCGAACTGTCATGTGATGCAGGAGTCTTACGACTCGTGGCTAAAATCCAGCCACCACGCGGTGGCCGTGTGCAACGATTGCCACACTCCGCACGACAGTCTGTTAGCCAAGTACCTGACCAAAGCCGACAACGGGTTTTTTCATTCCTTGGCGTTCACCACCGGTGATTTCAAGGACCCGATCCAGATTAAGCAGCGGAATAGTCGTATCGTCCAAGCGGCTTGTCTGCATTGCCACCAGGAATTAGTAAACCACATGTTGCCCGTACATGAGTCGGGCGACATGCTCAGTTGCGTTCATTGTCATGCCGACGTCGGTCATGCCCAATCCGTTGCCCCTCGCCGCTACGAGGGGTATTGAACTGGAGTTTCTGCAAGAATGGCCCGAGGCCACTCTTGCAGAAGTCATAGGATACTGATGCCATGCTACGAAGAATCTCCGACACGCGCGCACAGTCGAGCGCCCCACAGCAACCGACCCCTGTTCTCCGAGCGGTAGCTCGCATCCGTAGGCGGCCAGGCCGCCTGCGGGCGGAACGTTCCGCCAGCGTGCTGTGGCTGGTATTCCTGGTGACTGCCATCGCCACCGGTTGCGTGGCGTGGGTGCTGACCACGATGTTTGAGCGGAAGCAGGAGGCCCGCGTGCCCTACGTGCGGGTGGTCGAGCTCGACGAAATCTCGGTAGACCCGCAGCCCTGGGGATTGAATTGGCCGCATCACTTTGATGGCTGGAAATCCACCGCCGGCGATAAGTTTTATGGGGGCTCCAGCGCGATGCCCCAGTCCAAACTGGAAAGCCAGCCTTGGTTGAAGCGGCTGTATGCGGGATACGCCTTCAGCATCGACTACCGCGAGGCCCGCGGCCATGCCTA
Source organism: uncultured Pirellulales bacterium (assembly GCA_947258835.1). Lineage (GTDB taxonomy): Bacteria > Planctomycetota > Planctomycetia > Pirellulales > Lacipirellulaceae > Bythopirellula. Next base: position 17,458 of record CAMYJY010000006.1, on the reverse strand, counting down.
CATGCTTTACGACCAAGGGGTGACCGAGCGTGTGACCAAGAAGTCGCAAGCCGGCGCCTGCCTGCACTGCCACGGCTCGACAACGGTGCTGTACCGCAAAGTTGGCCTGGACGCCATGGGACAGGACAGTAGCCCCGCGGTCTTGGCGGCGGATTTTAATATGGAGGCCGTCCAGCGGGGATTTGCCGAGGTCAGCACCAAGAGTTATGCGGAGGTCCTGGCCCTGCTCAAGCAGATGCCCGATGGCACCCCGGACGAAAACGAACCGGTTTTTCCCGCCGCACCGGTAGGAGGATTTACGGGCGAGCTGGCGGGGCAGCCGGTGCCAGCGGACCATCCGGCGTTGGGAGAAGCCCATCCGGTCACCTGCATTGATTGCCACGACCCGGCCACGATGGCCATCCGAGTCACCCGCCCCGGTTTCATTAATGGAATGCGCGCCTTGGCGGAAGGGGATGCCCCGGCTCCCCATCTGCCCAGCATCGCCCGTTGGCGGAACGGCGATCGCGATGTGCCGTACGATCCGAATCTCCATGCCAGCCGGCAGGAGATGCGATCGTTTACCTGCGGTCAGTGCCATGTGGAGTACTACTGTGCCACCAAGCAGACCCTGACCTTCCCCTGGAAGAACGGTTTGCGGATGGAGGACTTGGAACGCACCTGGGAAGAAACCACCTTCCCCGATGGCAGCCCGTTCGTGGATTACGTGCATGGCGAGACCGGGGCCATTACCTACAAGGCCCAGCATCCCGAGTTTGAACTATGGAGCCAGGGCATCCATGCCCGCAGCGGTGTGAGCTGTGCCGACTGCCACATGCCTTATCAAAAGGTGGGAGCTGCCAAGTTGAGCAACCACAACGTCCGCTCACCGCTGGAGGATATCAACGCGTCTTGCCAGAATTGCCATCACCACAGCGAAGGTGAACTCCGGCAGCGGATTGAGACCATCCAGAGCAAGAACTTGGCGTTGCTGGAGCGAGCTGGTAGTGCCATGACGGACATGCTGGACGCGATTTTGGAAGCGCAGGCTGCCGGCGTGGAAGAGGAAGCGCTGCAGGATGTTTTGACCTGGCAGCGGAAGGCCATGTGGCGGCTGGATTACATTAGCAGTGAGAACTCCCGAGGTTTTCATGCCGACCAGGAAGCGGCACGTATTTTAGGAGAGTCGATCGACTACAGCCGCCAAGCCCAGGCGGCGGCCCTCAGGTTGCGCGCCCCCGAGGCCCCCGCCACCGAGGACCTGCCCCAGGTGCCGGTGCAAGGAGTGACGCCGACTAGGCAATAAGTGGCGTGGATCCGCATGGCTGATCACCTCCTAAAAATCCACGGCGGCACGGTCTACGACCCGACCCACGGCCTTGAGGGCGCAGTCCGTGATCTTTGGATTGCTGGGGGCAAGATCGTGTCTCCCCCGCACGACTCGGAGACGCGCGCTCAGCGAACGATCGATGCCACCGGTTTGGTGGTGATGCCTGGTGGCATCGACATGCACTGCCACATCGCCGGCCCCAAAGTCAACGCCGCGCGGAAAATGCGTCCCGCGGAAAGCCGTCAGGCCCAACCTCTGCAGCGGACGGCGACGACTCGTAGCGGGACTCTCGGCAGCGTGCCCAGTACGTTTGCCGCGGGGTACCAATATGCCGGGTTGGGGTATACCACGGCCTTCGACGCGGCCATCCCGCCGCTTGGTGCCCGGCACGCGCACGAAGAACTGGAGGACACCCCCTGCTTGGATACGGGTTTTTATGTGCTGCTGGGCAACAACCACTATGTGATGCAGGCCATTGCAGACCAGCAGCCGCAAAAAGTGCAGGCCTTCGTGGCCTGGCTGCTCACCGCCACCCGAGGATTTGCTCCCAAGCTGGTCAATCCTGGCGGCGTGGAAGTCTGGAAACACCAGCAGGCCGGCAACGTCCACGGACTGGACTCGGTGGTGGATCATTTCCGAGTCACGCCGCGACAGATTATTGCCCAGGTGGCCCAGGCGGCCAATCAGTTGCACCTGCCCCACCCGGTGCACATTCACTGCAACAACCTAGGCCTGCCCGGCAATTGGAAAACCACTCTCGAAACCATGCGGGCCTTGGAAGGACGGCGGGGCCACATCACGCATATTCAGTTTCATAGCTATGGTGGTCGTGAGGGCGACGAAAGCACGTTCCACAGCAAGGTGGTGCCGCTGGCCGAGTACGTCAACACACATCCCCATGTCACGGTGGACGTGGGGCAAGTGCTGTTTGGCAAGACCACCAGTCTCACCGGCGATGGGCCGCTCGGCTACTTCTTGGCAAATATCTACGGCGGCCCCTGGTTCAGCAACGACATCGAGCTGGAGGCCGGCTGTGGCATCACACCGATTCAGTACAAAAACAAATCGCTCGTGCATGCCCTGCAGTGGGCCATCGGCCTGGAATGGTATTTACTGGTGACTGACCCCTGGCGGGTGGTGATGAGCACGGACCACCCCAATGGCGGCTCGTTCCTGGCCTACCCTCAAATCATACGCTGCTTGATGGATCGCAGCTATCGGCAAGACATGCTCCGCACCTGCCACCCGTCCATCAGGGAGCGCTGCACGCTGCCCGACCTGGAGCGGGAGTACACCTTGGCGGAAATCGCCATCATTACGCGGGCGGGTCCGGCCAAGATCCTGGGCCTCAACAACAAAGGGCACCTGGGACCCGGCGCGGATGCCGATGTCACGATTTACACGCCACACGAAAATAAAGAAACCATGTTCCAGCTACCCCGTCTGGTGATCAAGTCGGGCCAGATCATCGTCGAACACGGCGAGCTGCGTCACCCGGTGCACGGCAAAACACTCCACGTCCAACCGGCCTACGACCGGGAGCGGGAAGCGGATATCCAGGCCTGGATGGAAAAAACCTATTCCATCCGCTGGCGCAACTACCCCGTGGCTCCCAACTCCCGGCGCGTGTCGGAAGTCGTGCCTGGCAGGCGTTAGTCCCACGGAAATCAGCTGGCGATTTCCCGGGGCGGGATCGTGTCACCCTGGCTCCACGGCGGGGCCTCTGCTGACTTCGCCACGGCCTCGAGATATACGAGCATCTGATTGAAGGCATCGGCATGCTCTTGCCAGTAATCGTCATCACGAAAGAGGACGGGATCGACTCGCTGTCCGTCGGCGGCCTGTCGCATGGCTCGCCCCAGCCGCAGTATGGGACCGGTAAATCGATTACTCATCCGGGCCAAATCGATCAGGATGACGGGCAAAACGAGAACGGATGCCAGCATAGCCATCAGCATGGCTTTGATTATCAGCGGGATATGCTGACGCAGTTCCGCCAAGCTCGCGACGCCTGGCGTAATAAACAGCCACCCCAAAATAGTTATGGAGGCCACGACGACTACGCTAAAAAACCAATAGCGAGCCGCTCGCCGCATCAAAGCTCCTTGCACTTTTTTGTCAACAAAATACTTACGTCGCCTAGGAAGGTTGGACATCTCTGATTACCCCTGTCATGACTACCACGAGTTGGTCCCAAAAAAACTTGATACGCAAGTCTAGGCCATACTTTTTACCGCTGCGCAATGGAGCACGGGAAGAATCTGGTAGCTTTACGACATTCCTTACCGCGCCAAACAAATCACCACATCAAACATACTGTTGAACCAAGGCGGGCATTCGCTATCTTCCGCACAACCCGCAGCGCGGCAGAGCGCGCCGGGCTGGCAACAGTGGATCGCCGCCCCCGGTCAGCCAGGCATTTACCCGCCTGGGTTCGTCACTTAAATTTGCGGAAGCAGTCACAACTTCCCGCGGAAATGGCTGCCGTATTGATCCTTTGGTAGCCCGCGTAGCACAGCAGACCGGTAACAAACCGTGACACTCACCTTAACTTACACCGCCCAGACATCGGTCCCCGTAGAGCTTGAGGGCCTGACGCCCAGCTGGGCTCGAGACAAGAGCTTAGGTGAAATTGGTCAATTTGAAATCTTCCATGGCAACCAGCGGCGCCCGCTGGCCGAAATGTTTGCCTTGTCTGGGAGTGCGGCAGACCTCCGGTTCGATTTTGCAGGCGACCTCTCTGGCGTGCACTGGATTGGCGCGGGACTGACCGAGGGCGAGATCCACGTGCATGGTCACGGCGGCCGGCATTTGGGCAGCCAGATGGCCGGTGGTCAACTGCATGTGCACGGTTCCGTCCAAACGTGGGCGGGGGCCGAGATGCAAGGCGGCCTGCTCCACGTGCATGGGCATGCCGGAGATCTGGTGGGTGCTGCCTACCGAGGTTCGTCGCGTGGCATGTCGGGCGGCACCATCCTGGTAGACGGCAACGCGGGACACGAAGTCGGCCTGGCCATGCGACGGGGGATGATCGCCGTGGGCGGTGCCGCCGGCGACTTGCTGGGCATGCAGTTGCTAGCCGGCACGATACTCGTGATGGGCCAGTGCGGCCTCCGCCCAGGAGCCGGCATGCGGCGGGGAACGCTGGGTCTCTTCGGACCCGATCCACCACCGCTCCTGCCCAGTTTTCGGTATGCCTGCACAACCCAACCGCCCATCTTGCGGCTGCTGTGCCGGGAATTGCGGGGCCAAGGTTTTGCCGTCGACGAGGCCTTGCTGCACGCCCCTTGCGATTTGTTTCATGGTGACTTCTTAACCGGGGGCCGCGGTGAGCTGCTGGTGCGTCAGGCAGACGGCTAGAATCGCCGGGACTTGCCAGACAGATGTTGCCAACAAAACGCGAGCGCACCTATTGCTATCCCGCTACCCTCTCACGTCATTCCCGCGGAGGCGGGAATCCAGTAGCAGGTCGCGGGCAATATAGATTCCCGCCTGCGCGGGAATGACGTACCCTTAAAAATGCCATGCCAAGTGGAAACCACAAGGTGCGTCGCGCGGCAAGCACTAGTCTCGGGCAGAGGATTCCTGGTATCCTGCGGCAACTTTCCTTCACCAGGCGAGCCGACCTATGCCCCACCCAACCACTGCCTTGGAACCTACCGCCCTCCCACTGCCCGTGACAGACGATACGTATCGCACCGCTCCGCTGCGCGTATCATGGCTGGCCCGCCGCTTCCCCAGTCTGGTTTTTTTCGCGCGGCTGACCTCGATTGTCATCCGCGCGGGCATGAAGGCCAAATGGTCAACCTACGACGGGCAGGACTGGATCCGCAGCAGCTGGGAGGTGACCCACGCCTTGGAAAGCGTGGGGGTGCAAATTGAGGTGACGGGACTGCGTAATTTGCGTGCCGTGGAAGGGCCGTGCCTGGTGGTGGGAAATCACATGAGCACGCTGGAAACGATGGTGTTACCGGGGTTGATCCAGCCCCTGCGTCAGGTCACATTTGTAGTCAAAGAGCAGCTCATCAACTATCCTATTTTTAAGCACGTCATGCGCTCTCGCAATCCAATTGCCGTCACTCAGACGGATCCCCGCGGTGATTTGAAACGGATGCTTCGTGGCGGCCTGGAGCGGTTGGCCCAAGGCATTTCACTCATCATTTTTCCACAGGGCGAGCGGACGCAGAATTTTCAGCCGGGAGAATTCAATTCGATCGGGGTGAAACTGGCCAGTCGGGCGAAGGTCCCCATCGTACCGCTGGCTCTTCGCACGGATGCTTGGGACCTGGGTGCCATCATTTCCGATTTCGGCAAGATCGATCCCAGCAAAAAAGTTCATTTTGCCTTCGGCCCTCTACTCGCGGTCAAAGGCCGAGGCGCGGCAGAAAACGAAAAGATCATTCAGTTCATCAGCGAAAAATTAAGCGCTTGGGAAACCAACGAAGAAGGGCGGCAGGGTGCCAACAATCCATGACGTGGCCTGCACGGTTTGTGGCTGTGTGTGCGATGATCTTACCGTGCACGTGCAAAACGGCCACGTCGTGGCTGCTGACCAGGCCTGCTCATTAAGCGAACATTGGTGGCTGGCGCAGGCGGAGACGGGACCGATTTCGCCCCTGGTCGCGGGTCGCCCGGTGGGGTACCCGGTTGCCATCCACAAAGCTGCTGAGCTATTGGCCGCAAGTCGCGCGCCGCTCATCTGCGGCCTCTCCGCCAGCAGCACGGCGGGGCAGCGGGCCGCGTGCACTGTGGCGGATCACCTGGGAGCGACCATCGATACCGCAGCGGACAGCTGCCAGACCGCCTCCCTCTTGGCCCTGCAGGCAGTCGGACAAAGCACCGCCTCGCTGGGCGAGGTGAAAAACCGGGCCGACCTGGTCGTGTATTGGGGCTGCAATCCGGTTGTAAGTCACCCCCGGCACTGGGAACGGACGGTGGATACCCCCGGTCTGTTTGTGCCTCAGGGTCGCCGCGGCCGGCAGGTCCTGGTAGTGGACGTGGAACAGACGGCCACGGCCGATCTGGCGGATCGATTCGTGCAGATCGAGCCGGGATGTGATTTTGATTTGCTCTGGGCCCTGCGGGCGGCAGTCCAGGGCGTGGCGTTTGACGCGGAGCGGGTGGGCGGGCTTGCGCGCGAGGAGTTGGACAGCCTGGCACGGTGCTTCCAGACGGCCAAATATGGAGCTTTTTTTTGGGGCCCGGGGCTGACCCGCCACGGTGTGCCCCAGGGCAATGTCCAGGCCTTGCTGCAGCTGATCACCGATTTGAATGCCCACACCCGCGCGGTGGGCTGCCTCCTGGGGCAACCCAGCGCCACCAATGTGCTGTGTTGGCAAACCGGGTACCCCCGAGGTGTCAATCTGGCCCGTGGCTATCCTCGCTACGGTCCCGAGGAATACACGGCCGATGTGCTGCTGAGTCGGGGGGAAGTCGATGCGGTATTATTTGTGGGTCGTGAGGCGATCGGCAAACTGTCGTCTGCCGCGCGACAACGGTTAACGCAAATCCCACGCATTATGCTGGAGGCGCGGGCAGGTGGGCAGGCAGGTGCAAACCCGTTGGCAGCCGACGTCCATTTCACCACGGCCAGCGACGGCGTACATTGCGCGGGGACGGTTTTCCGCCTGGATGAAGTGCCGCTTCCCGTGCGCGCCGTGCTCCCAAGTGCGTTACCGAGTGCAGCCCAGGTGCTGCAAGACATCCAGCAGGCCTTGGCGAATAGCGACGCGAGCCGTGGATTGCGCTAGGGCAGGAAGTCCTGGTTCAGCAGCAGACCATCGTTTGACAAATTGAGTCGCTGCCAAGTCTTGAACTGATCGGGAAATGTGCTGAGGCTGTTGTAGTCAAATTCGTCTCCCACCTCACCGGTATCAATCGCATCACTGATGAAGCGGACACTAGCATCCGCCAAGGCCGCATTCACGCCTCCCGGGTGCGAACTGCGGACCACGGACTGCACGCTGGGCCAGTAGATGAAATCAACGGTCATGCATTCCAAACTGAGGGTGAACCTGCCGATGTTGGCATCTAGGATGGGACCCCCGAGAATATCATCAGCTGCAAACGCGCAGCTGTTCGGGGAACTCAGGTAGTTGGAGGCCTGTCTGCACAAATAGCTGGAACCGCAGAGTCCCATGGCCCACGTGCCGCGGGAGTCGATATCGGCCAGGCCGATGCGAATTTCGCTGAGCATCAGGGTATTGGAAGTCCCATCGGTCAGCTGGCCCAAGCGTAGGCCTTCATTGATTCCGGTAACTCCTCGGCGGAGGATGTTTTGCCAGCCCCACGTACCGCCGTCTATCGCCGACCAGTAGAAGGGAGGGTACATTTGGAAGGCATTGATGGCATAGTTCCCACGTCCCCAGTCTCCTTGGGCGGTAGGCTCAATGCTTTCAATATTACAGAGCTGGTCACTCCCGGAGTCGCTCGGACAGAGCATGATACTTAACGTGGCACTACGGGCCGGTTCGTTGGCCAAGTCTCCCAACGGGACGGTGGCCCCGGTGCTGTCTTGAAACACAAAAGTATTGTACAGCGCTTGCTGCTCCAGATAGGGCAAAATCAAAACGGCCCAATTCGGCCCCAGCTGTTGGCCGTTGGCAACTTCGACGACTTCGTGCTCAGAGGAGGTGGGCACAACGGAATCGGGCATCCGCGCGGCCGGGGGTAATTCACCGTGCGTGTCATGATAGTTATGGACCGCCAGGGCCAGGTTTTTGATGTGACTCACACATTGCACCCGGCGGGCCGCCTCACGAGCAGCTTGTACGGCAGGGAGGAGAATGACGAGCAATGTGCCAATAATCGCGATGACGACCAAGAGCTCCACCAACGTGAAGGCGGCGGACTGTCGCGCCACAGCGGATAAACGTATCCTCCACATCCCACGCGGTCTCATCCTCAACTCCATGCTCGTTGCAGTGAGAGTTATTTACTCAAAGTGAAAAAAGGTATCCCTAGTGCTGGCCGGTTTGTGCCGGAAAAGCCTACTCCATCGACCTACCGGCCAGCATTCGTGGTCAGCCGCCGCTATGCGAAAACACGATCTGATTTTCCGGGCTTTACCGGCTTCATGGAAGCCTTGTTTTTAATTTGAGTTATTTAATGGTAGCAGCTGAAGCAACAGCTGCGGGCCGCCGGGGGCCCACCGTACTGTTATAGTATACAAAATATACAGAAATTTGCGCATAAAAATCCGCACCAGCCGCCACGTTGTGTGGGCGTCTTAAAAGTAAAAGGTGTCAGCACCATTCGGAAGTCGAGTCGGATCCCGCAGGTCACAAGAGTTGCCTCCCAGTTCTCAACAGCCCTCATTCACAACGTTTTGCGGACGGCCGGCCAAGAAGGCGGCGATGTTTTCCACGACCGTCTCCAGCAAGCGGACCCGCGCTTCCCGCGTGGCCCAGGCGATGTGCGGAGTCAGCACGCAATTCGGGGCGCCAATCAGAGGATGATTGGCTGGCGGTGGCTCAACGGACAGCACGTCCAGCCCGGCACCGGCCAGGGCGCCGGCACTCAGCGCCTCGGCCAAGGCGACTTCGTCAATCACGGCACCGCGGCTGGTGTTGATCAGCAAAGCGGTTTTTTTCATCAGCCCCAGGCGGTGACGATTGACGAGCTTTTCCGTGGCGGGCGTGAGGGGACAGTGGAGGCTAATGACGTCCGACTCCTGAAAGAGCGGATCCAGTTCCCGTCTGGTGACATAGGCGGGCAGTTCCCGAGCGGAACGCGTCGCCGCCAACACCCGCATGCCCAGCGCGTCGGCCAGCTTGGCCACGGCGCGGCCAGTCTGCCCCAGCCCCACAATTCCCATGGTCTTGCCAGCCAGCTCGACGAGAGGAACATCCCAAAAACAAAAATCCGCTGAGGCGGCCCAGCGCCCGGCCGCGACCGCGCGGTGATGCTCGCTGACGCGCTGCGTAAAATTTAGGATGTGGGCGAATACCATTTGGGCCACGGAGGCCGTGCTGTACGCCGGAACATTCGTCACCAGGATGCCGCGTTGGCTGGCGGCCTCCAGATCAACGACGTTGTAGCCGGTGGCCAGGACACCAATAGACTCCAGCTGGGGCAGTGCCGCGATCAGCTCCCCCGTGAGCACGACCTTGTTGGTCAGCACCACCGTGGCGGTGGCCGCCCGCTCCACGACCTGGTGGGGTTCGGTACGGTCATAAATCGCGCATTCCCCCAGAGCTTGCAGGGACTCCCAGCTGAGGTCGCCAGGGTTCAGCGTAAAACCATCGAGGACTGTGATTTGCGGGGCAGGTGTGGTCATGATTCTTTGATCATCGGCCCGGCGGGACGGCTGTCAACCGCTGGGGCTCCGAGGGATGCCGGAACGGGCCGTAAGACAACCTCTAGCGGCAGAGCCTGCCCCCGACTTGATCGGGGGCCGCCCAGGTAGGCTTCGCCAACCTGGGCGGCCCTCGCCTCCACAAGCCCGTCCCGACCCCCATTTCCGAGGAGACGGGGGCAGGCTTGTCCGGCAGCCCTGCTTGGAGTATCCTACAGGGCTACATTTTTCTGCCAGCGTAGCTTCAATTGGCAGAGCACCGCATTCGTAATGCGGGGGTTGCGGGTTCGACTCCCGCCGCTGGCTCTGATACGCGAAGGTTGCGGATGCCCAGAGATAAGAAATTTAGTCCCATCGAATTATTGTCAGGAGTTGGCCCCCTATGTCGCAAGTTGTTGAAGTCGATCTTAGACAAATTGTGCTTTCCAATAGTACCTTTGGTCCCAATGAAATCCACCAGATCGTGCGTGCGATTTCGGCCGACTACAGCAATTTCCGCTTGCTGCGGGACGCGGTCGGTGAAATGGAAGCGCAGGCCGAGCGCACGCCGGCGGCTTCGGCCCGGTTGGGGGTCTGCCAGTATTTGCTGGGGCGTTACCGGGACGCCGTCCAAACCCTGACCAATGCCGACGGTGGGGCGCTGACTCATTTTTATCTGGGCCAAGCCTACTTGGCCCTGGATCAATATGCGGAAGCCCTCACGGCCTATGAGTCCTCCGAACGCGCAGGATACAACCGTGACGATGTGACGTTGGCCCAAGCCGAGGCCAAACGCTATACGGGCGACTTACCGGGGGCCTTGAGCCTCCTGGACAGCCTCTCGGGTGCCGTCGAACAAACGAGCGAGTATCTCTACCAACGCTCGGCCACCATCTCGGCCATGGGGGGCAATTCCACGGAAGTGGTAGCCCTCCTGGAGCGGGCGGTGGAAGCCGACAACACCCATGCGGGGGCGCTGTTCGGGCTGGCCTTGGAAAACGATCGTTATGGCAATGATGAGTATGCCCGCCAGCTCTACGAACGGGCCGCCGCCCAGTTTCCGGCCCACGTGGGCACGCTGCTCAACCTCGGACTGCTGTATGAGGATCTCGAGCATTTTGAGCGGTCCAAGCAGTGCTACCTGCGGGTCTTGGACGTGTACCCGAATCACCCCCGGGCGCGTTTGTTCTTCAAGGATGCGGATGCCTCGCGCGACATGTATTACGACGAAGACGCCCGCCGTCGTCAGGAGCGGTTGGCCCAAATTTTAAGTGTCCCGGTGACAGACTTTGAACTGTCGGTCCGCAGCCGCAATTGCCTGCAAAAGATGGGCATCATGACGCTGGGAGACCTGACGGAAACCTCCGAGCAGGATTTGCTCTCCAGCAAGAATTTTGGGGAAACCTCGTTGGTAGAAATCCGCGACATGCTGCAATCCAAAGGCTTGGAGCTGGGCCAATTTGCCAACAAGTGGCGTGAAGAGGAGCCCACCTACGATCAAAACACCATGAGCGATGATGAGCGGGCTTTGCTGGATCGTCCGATCGCCGACCTCAATCTCTCGGTGCGGGCCCGCAAGTGCATGGTCCGGCTGGGGCTATCCACCATTGGCGAACTGTTGCGCTGCACGGGGGACGACCTGCTGGAATGCAAGAACTTCGGTGTTACCAGTCTCAATGAAGTCCGCGAAAAGCTCACCGAAGCTGGCCTAAAATTACGCGGGGAGTGATGCAGAATTCGGCCGGTGGATTTCGCTTCGCGGTGCACCACACCGATGCGCACTCCCAGGCACGGCACGCCAGTTTGCAGACACCGCGAGGGACCGTGGAGCTGCCCGCCTTCATGCCGGTCGGCACGCTGGGCACGGTCAAAGGACTGGACATGCACCGCGTACGGGAAACCGGCGCGGAGATGGTGCTGGCCAACACGTACCATCTGGCCTTGCGCCCCGGAGACCAGACGGTTGCCGCACTGGGGAAGCTCCACGCCTTTACGGGCTGGTCCGGCCCGATCCTGACCGACAGCGGTGGCTTTCAGGTTTTTAGCCTGGCCGAGCGGGCAGAGGTGAGCGAGCAAGGCGTAAAATTTCGCTCGCATATCGATGGGGCGGCCCTGGAACTTACCCCCGAACGGTCGATCGCTATCCAGGAGAATCTGGGAGCCGATGTGATCATGGCCTTCGATCACGTGGTAGCACTCCCCAACACGCCCGAGACAGTCGCCACCGCCACGTGGCGGAGCGTCCGCTGGGCCGAGCGGTGCCGCCAGGCGGCCGGGCGACCGGATCAATTGCTGATGGCCATCGTACAAGGCGGGCTGGATCCCCAACTGCGACGGGAGTGTGCGCAGGAGCTGGTCCGCATGGACTTTGCCGGTTATGCCGTAGGCGGCCTCAGTGTGGGCGAAGCCCCCACCGAAATGTACCGCATGCTGGATGCGACCGTGCCGGCACTCCCGGAGGATCGCCCCCGTTATTTAATGGGGGTCGGGCGGCCTCAGGATTTACTGGCAGGGATTGCCCGGGGCATCGATATGTTTGACTGCGTGATGCCCACACGCAATGGACGCAATGCCTTGGTGTTTACCGATCAAGGCCCGCTCCGACTAAAAAACGCGGTGCACGCGGAGGATACACGGCCCTTGGAAGCCGACTGTCCGTGCCTGGCGTGCCAACATAGCCGCGGCTACCTGCGGCACCTGTTCCAAGCCGGAGAAATGCTGGGCCCGAGCCTGGCCTCACTCCACAATCTGACTTACTACCAACGTTTGCTGCGGCAAGCCCGCACGGCCATTGAGCAAAACGCCTTTACAGAGTTTCACCAGGAAAAGCTGCGTGGCTGGGGCTGTCCGTCCGAGGCAGACGGACCGGCGCCACCTAGCCAACGGGAGCAGCGTTGATCCCTGAGCCGATGGGCGATAGCCCCGGTTCTGGCACGTCTCACGGAACCGGGGCTATCGCCCACCGGCTCATTTGTGGGGAGGGCCCTCCGTGGTTCCCCAGACAAAATCGTTGCTCGCTCCTACTGCTGCCCTACGTCATTCCCGCGCACGCGGGAATCTAGACGACCTGCGACTGGATTCCCGCCTCCGCGGGAATGACGTGGACCTGAACAACCTGGATCCCCCGCTCCCAGGAGGCCTGCCCTTGTTCCCGCAGGTGCTTCGATTTATGATGTCTCCTTGATTTCTGCCTAGCGCTCTCCCCTCTTGGAAGAACAGACCCACGTGCACAACCTCGATCCGATGCCCTTCTTCATGGCCCAAGCGGCGGAGCCAGCGGCCTCTGGCTTAGGGGCGATGCTGCTGCCCCTGACAATGATCATGGTGCTGTTCTACTTCATGATCCTCAGGCCCCAGCGGAACAAGGAACAGTCGTTCCGGACCATGATTGATAATCTGAAAGAAAAGGACCGGGTGGTGACCATTGGCGGTCTCCACGGAGTGGTCACCAACGTACAACGTGAGCGCGACGAGGTTACCATTCGTGTTGATGAATCCACGGGGACCAAGGTCCGCGTGGGCACCTCGGCCATCGCACGGGTGGTCACGGACGAAGACAAGAATACAAAGTAGCCGTACTTTTATTTCCAGCAACATTAGCGCACAGATCAGCAGACAGGTTAATACGAGATGACTCTTCCGGTGGAAAATGGTCGATGGACGCAGCGTGCTTTCTGGTGGCAGCCGTGGTGCCTGAGCTTGGTGCTGGCCGCTGTCATGCTGGGTGGCCAACCGGCCTTGGCGCCCGCGGACACCGCGGCGGAACCAGCAGCCGCGACGGAGGAGTCCAGCACGGCGGACGCCGTGGAGAAAATTGCCGCCGCCGATGCCAAACAAGAAACTCCCAACCCCACCGAGGAGGGTGCGGTCGAGACCGCTGCCGGCGCAGCGGCGGAAGAGGCACCGGCCAGCACGGGCCTGCAGGAGTTCGCCCTGCTGGCGCTGGTGGTGGGTATCTTTGTCGTGCCCATGCTGCTAGGACGCCGTTTCTCCCGCTCCTTGCGGATGCCCGATCACGGCTGGAAGTTCGCCATGGCTATCGGCACGTTGGCCGCGGCGGCCATTATTTTTTATCAGGGAGAGCTAAAATTTGGCCCCGACCTCAGCGGTGGGAGCACGCTCATCTTTGAATTGGATCAAGCGGCCACCGCAACCGAAAACAAATCGGATCGTGAGCTGAGCGACTTGGTCGACCGCACGATTGCCGCCTTGGCCAACCGCGTGGATCCCAGCGGCACCAAAGAGGTCACGATTCGCAAGTACGGCACCAGTCAGATCGAGATTATTATCCCGCGGGTGGAAGAACAAGAACTGGCCTACATCGAACGGAGCATCTACACCGCAGGTATTTTGGAATTTCGCATCACGGCCTCGCCTGCCTTTTCAGCCCATCGCGAAATCATCGAGCAGGCCCGTAAGCTGCCTCCTGGCAGAAACACCTTGGCGCTCGATGGCGAAAAAGTCGCCCAGTGGATGCCGTACAATCTGGATGAATTTGGTCCCGTGGAAGAAGAGGGCGGCTACGTAAAACGTTTGGCCGGTCAGCTGCCCCAGATCCTGGTGCTGTACAACGACGGCCTGAATGTCATTGGCGATTATCTCGAGAGCGCCAAGGCCAGCATCGATCAAACCGGACGCCCCAGCGTGGCCTTTACGTTCGACGCCCGCGGAGCCTATTTGTTCGGTCAGTTGACCGGACGCCACATCCCGAATGCCGCCGGTCAGGCGTACAGCCTGGGCATTGTGCTCGACAATCGACTCCTCTCGGCCCCCTCGATCCAGTCGAAAATTACCAGCCAAGGTGAGATCACCGGCGGGATGGGCCAGGAAGGGGTCGATTTTATCGTCGATATTCTGCAAGCCGGCAGTCTCCCGGCGCAGCTCAGCAAAGAACCAATTAGCCGGGAGACGATTAGCCCGACCCTCGGTGCGGAAACGGTGGAAAAAGGCAAGCGGGCCATCCTGTACTCCCTGGGTGCGGTGATGGTCTTTATGTGCTTTTATTACCGCTTCGCCGGCATCGTGGCCTGCCTGGCCTTGGGTGCCAACCTGCTGCTGATCTTGGGGCTGATGGTCCTCTTCAAAGCCGCCTTCACCCTGCCCGGTTTGGCCGGCCTGGTACTCACCATCGGCATGTCGGTGGATGCCAACGTGCTGATCTTTGAGCGAATTCGGGAAGAACGCCGGCGGGGGGCCGCCCTGCGGATGGCCATCCGCAATGGTTTCGCCCGCGCCACGCAGACCATTGTCGATGCCAATGTGACCACCTTGATTACCGCCGTCGTGATTTACAAGATCGCTCCGGATAACGTCAAAGGTTTTGGGGTCACGCTGATCATCGGTATTGTGATGAGTATGTACTCGGCAATCTTCCTCTCCCGCATTCTCTTCGATGTGGCAGAAAAAACGCGGAACCTCCAAGAACTCGGCATGGCCCAAATCGTGGGGCAGACGAAGATCGATTTCCTGGGCCACCGCCGACTGGCCTGGGTGCTCTCGGCACTGGTGATTGCCGTGGGACTGGTGGCCGTCTTCAACCGCGGCGGCGACTTGCTGAATATTGACTTCACCGGTGGGAGCTCGGTGACCATCGTACTCCGAGAAGATCGGCAGATGACCTTCTCCGAAGTCAAAAGCCTGCTGGAGCAGCGGTCGGAACTGGCGGATAAAAACCTGTCGCTGGTGGAGGTTGGCGGCACCAATACCAGCTACACCATCAGCTGCGTGGAACAGGACGTAAACAAGCTCCAACAAATACTCACAGACACTTTTGGGGACCGACTGCAAACCTTCGAACTGGAGATCACCGACGTAGCAGCCTTGCCGGCCGCGGACCCCGCGGAGGAAGAGGGCTCCGAGAGCCAGTTTGCCGACGGCACCACGGCCCAACTCAACTTTGCCAAGGGAGATGTCCACTCCGGCGTGTTGATTGGTCACGATGCGGTTTTCGAGCTGGTGCAGGAGGCCTTGCAGACAACCGCCCACAGCGACGTGGCGGTGGAAGTCTCCCATCCTGAATACGAAATCGGCAGCGCCCGGCGGTTTTCGAACTGGCAGGTCAAACTGGCCTTGCCTCAGGAGCAAGCACAACAAGTGTGGGACCAATTGGCAGCCACCACCGCCAGCCAGCCGGTCTTTCCACTAGCCAATAAAATTGGGGGCCGGGTTGATTAGCCTCATCGGCATCGTGGCCTATATCTGGTTCCGCTTCCAACGCGTCGAGTACGGCTTGGCCGCCGTGGTGGCCCTGATCCACGACGTGCTGGTGACCCTGGGCATGATCGCCATCAGCGCGTATGTGGTCCATGGGATTCCCGCCTTGGCAGCGGCGTTGATGATCGAGAAATTCCAGATCAGCTTGGCCATTGTCGCGGCCTTCCTGACAATTATCGGATATTCTCTCAACGATACGATTGTGGTCTTTGACCGCATCCGGGAAGTCAAAGGCAAGAGCCCCCAACTGGTCGCCGAGACGATCAACGTGAGCATCAACCAGACCTTGTCACGAACCTTGCTCACCTCACTGACCACTCTGCTCTCCGTGGTGCTGCTGTATGTTTTGGGCGGGGACGGCATTCATGGGTTCGCCTATGCCTTGGTGATCGGTGTCATCGTGGGTACCTACAGCTCGATTTTTGTCGCCTCCCCTGCCCTGCTGTGGATGAGCAACCGAGCGCATGGGGTCACCAGCAAACCAGGGTCCTGAGCGGCCTTCGTGCCTCCTCCGGTACCACCTGGGAGGTCTCCAGAGTCGAAAACGATGGCAGCACAAAACGGTTCTGGGACGTGCCGTGAGCTGCCCGCACATTTGTTAGACTTTACATGACCCGCCCGACGCACGGGGAATACTCGGCCCACGGCCCCTCTCCAAGGAAACGACTCAACCGCGACGCCCCAGTTTCCGAAGCTCACAAGGCGGCAGAGCCTGCCAGCCAATGCGAGCTGCCGCTCGAGGGGTGCTAATCCGCTCCCGTTGGTCGCTCAAATTCGCGCGAGATTCAAAGAATGCGCCCGTCATTCCCGCGAAGGCGGGAATTCAAAAAATTTTATTGTTAGTAGCACAAGGCGGCAGGGCCTGCCCCCGGCTTGAACGGGGGGCCGCCAGCCAATGCGAGCTGCCGCTCGCGACAGGGGAACAACGTGGGTCGCAAGAAAAAACTCTCGATTGTCGCAGTGGTGCTGGCGGTGGGCCTGGGCTTGTCCTGGCCATTTCGTAAGACGTCCCCCGAAGCGCCGCAGCAACTGGAGCGCGGGGAGCTGCCCGTCGCGGCCACCACCACGCCGCCACACCAGAACGCCACGTCAGGCCTGGCCAGTCCTCGGCCCACGACGAAAAGTCCAGTCAGCACGACGCCGCACGATGTCTTCCAGCAGGCCCCGGGACGAGTCCCGGCTACAACCAGTTTTGATTTGGCCCACCACCCGGTGTTGGCCAAATCCTCGGTAGCCAACTCCGCACCCGTCACACCGACGCCGTCCCCAGCGTCCGCCTTTCCGCAGCCACCATCAGCTGCCGGGGCCCAAGCACGTCCGGCCTACGAGACGATCGAGCACGAAACCACCGCCGCCTGGCCTCGGGAAGTCGTTCACATCGTGCAAGATGGCGATACCCTCGCCAAGTTGGCCGAGCGCTATCTGGGCGATGCAGGCCGCGCGTTGGAAATTTTTGACATGAATCGCCAGTGCCTCGCCAACCCGCACCAACTCCCCATTGAGGCCGAGTTGAGAATCCCCGTGGCCCCAGGTCGAATGCTGGATTAGTATTCGTATGGCAGGGCTCGCATCGTCCCAGCAGACGAAAGACGTGCCTGCGGTCGCGGAAGGAAGAATTCATGGCAGCAATTCTCGTGGTGGGAACCGGCCCGGTGGGTCTG
>CAMYJY010000005.1 GCA_947258835.1 uncultured Pirellulales bacterium | reverse complement strand
CTTGCTTTTCAGGTGTTCGGCATAGTCTACCCTAGTGTTGCATAAAAATGTGGAGGAATTTGCAAAAAAACCTACTATTACAGTTTCAAACCGCGTTTGAGCATCCACCTGTAAAGTTCACAAATTGTGAGGTTTAGAATCAACGCTACGAAGGCAAAATCACTCTGCTATACAAGTGTTTTCTATCGTTTCGGCTGCAAATTTATGCAACTATGGGGCCTACTCACATCAAATATCTCACATCTCACATCTCACATAGAATCACATCTCACATTTCCACTTATGGGATGAGAAAAACCAGGCCCGTCACTACGAGGCCCTGTTGGGCCAAACCGCGGGCACTCAGAGGGGGGATGCCGAGCTGGTGGGGATTGCAATTGCCCGGACGGTAGCGGCCCAGAGTGTAGTCCGGCGAGAGCCGGTGTTGGACCCCTAGCTTGTAGGGAAGGCAAGGGATCGTCGCAAAGAAATGCGCGGCCGAAAGTGCGGACTGCGCCGCTTGACCGTGGACGTAGTGGCCATAACGTTCCAGATTGGGCTGTTCAAAATAGAGCGGCCGATGGTGGAATCTGGGGGCGGCCCACAGGGCCAGATTACCGTCGTGATAGCGGCGACAGCCAGTACCAATCTGAGGTGCGGCAGCCAAGGTTCCCTGTTTTTCAGCGGCCAGGTTCCTGGGGACCAGGTTGCTCCCAGCTGCGGACTTCAAGTTGCCGCTGGCTGACGTGACCGACGGAGGACGGGTATCCACGTTCAAGTCCTGGATCATCTTCTGGTCGAGAGCCGGCGTCCCACCAAACAAAGCCCAGCAATTCCGGCTGCTACGCGGGAGAACTTTACCCCGTTGGATTTCAGCGGCAGGCGCATGCTGTGGAGCGGGGACGGCCAATGTTTCGGCCGGAGATACCGATAAGACGCGCGGTGACGCGGACGCGGATGGATCGGCAACTCGGATGATTTTCTCGTGGTCGGTCTGCTGGACCGTGCCGGCTGCAGCTAAATCCACTGGCCCAGGAGGACCAGACTCGCCACAGGCCCGCGGCAACCGCGGGCAACTACCCATGAGCAACAGAATAACAACGGGCCAGATAGTCACCCCACCAATACACCCCACCCCAAACAATGGATCACTGGCAAGAGCACGGTAGGCAGATAGGCGAATCATGGACACGAGGCACGCACAGTTGGAGGTCGGAGCACCATAGAGTATCGTCTCTTGCCTGCAGTGCCTGCACCACGATGCCCCGACTCGTGGGCAACAATCGAATTTGCCAGCACAGACCATGCGGCCTGGGTAAACTGTACCGGCCTGCATGGCTGCACCGATTTTTGGCCCCCCAGCCTTCCGATGACTCGTGTACGCCTACCTTCATGCGCGGTAGGACCTCATTGAGTCCAAACGTTGGGGAGTTGAAACCGTGATGAGCCTGACTACGTATCGTGTTACCACAGCCCTGCTCACTGCCATCTGCGGCCTTGCCTTCTGCACGGATGTGCTGGCAGCCCCCGGCGGCTCCATCGTGCCTGGTACGGGCACCCATATCGACTACGTTGGCGATGACTTTGAGGATACCAACTGGTCCTTTATCAATAACTTTCCCAAAAGCTCGCGCGAACAGGATCAGCGACTCCGTTCCCCCACGGGGAAATCGACCAACAATCGCTGGAAGGAAGGCCCCGAGCGGGGGCAACCCGACCAACTCAAAGTTGTGCCCACCCCAGCGGGCGGTTTGCTCGGCAGTCGCCACGCGCTCTTGATGCGGACGCTCAACTCGGGCATTCCCGGCTCGCGCACCTATACCGTCCAGCAAGACGATTTGATTGTGAATTGCATCTCACGCTTAGGGATGAGCATCCCCGTCAGCGACATGCCCAATGTCGTGGCCCGCGTTTACCTACCACCGGCCGACCAATGGGAAAATCGCTCTGGACCTCATTTTGGTTTTCGCATTAGCGCCTCCACAGTCACCACCGAGGTTTCCTCGCGGGGCTTTTTTGGTTCACGTTCGGAAACCACAAACGAACCCTACTGGCCCGGCATGTGGATCCACTTCCGCAGCAAGACCAGCCGCAAGTTTGAAGAAGACTCGGCCTTTATTACCGTCCGTGGCAATCGCCGGGGGCAAGACGTCCGTTACAAAGAAATCCCCGTGGATCAATTTGGCTGGTGGACGCTGGGCATGTCCGTAACACCCAACGGTCAGATTCACTACTATGCCAAACCAGGCGTGGACGACCTGACAGCCAACGATCACCTGACCTCCCAGTTTCCGTATGGTTTTAGTGCCCAGCGGTTCCGCACCTTCTTCTTCGATGTCTGCAATCAAGACAATGGCAAGAATTGGTCCACGCCCTTTATCATTGACGATCCCCAGCTGTACGTGGTGAATGCCTCCCGCGTAGCCGCCAAGGTAAAACGGAAAATGGCCCTCGAAGCTCGCCGGCAAGCCCAGAAAAACGCTCGCAAAAAGAGCCAAAAATCCGCGCGCCAACGCACGGCCAAGCGCAGCAAAACCGGCACCACCAACAAACGGTAAGCGGGGGGAGAGTATTTGCTCAAAATACGTAGCCCCAGAGCTTGTTTGCTGAGAATTTTGAACCACGACGAAACAACGGAAACAACGTCCACCACGACGAAACAAACGAAAAACTAAGTCCCGGTTCGTCGTCGCGTTGTTTCGTTGTGGTTCCTTTGCTGCCGCGGGAGTGACGGAAGCAAGTCTTCTCTGCGACGCTTAATTTACCGGCGGCGTGAAATCAAACCCGCGACTCTGGCTAAAAAATTCCAGCGGGTTTTCGTACACCACCCGCCGAATCGCCTGCTCGGCATGGCCCCGCCGACGCATTTCCAAAATAAAGTCGGGCACGGCCGTCGGTTTGGAAGGCCCCCAGTCGCCAGCTGAGTTCACCAGCAAACGCTCGGGACCGTAGAGCTCAATGATATCCACCGCCCGCTGCGGCGTGCATTTGCTGACCGGGTACAAAGTGATCCCAGCCCAAAATCCCTGCTCCAGCACCGGCCGTACGGTATGCTCTTCGACGTGGTCCACCAAAACGCGATCGCGATGGATGCGGCGGTCATCGCTAAGCATCTGCAGAATCATCCGCGTGCCCTGATATTTATCCTCCAGGTGCGGGGTGTGGATCAGCAGCTGCTCATCGGTTTGCATCGCTAAATCCAAGTGTTCCAAAAACACAATGGCTTCGTTACGGGTGTTTTTATTCAACCCGATCTCGCCGATGCCGAGCACGCCTGGGCGATCCAAAAACTCGGGGAGCATCGCCAAGACTTCCCGCGAGAGCGTGACATTTTCCGCTTCTTTGGCGTTGATGCAGAGCCAGGTCGTATGCAGGATGCCATAATCGGCTGCCCGCTGGGATTCAAAACGGGTGAGTTGCTCGAAGTAATCGCGAAAACCGGCCACACTGCCGCGATCGTAACCGGCCCAGAAAGCCGGCTCGCTCACCGCCACACAGCCCATTTTGGCCAGTGTTTCATAATCGTCCGTGGTCCGCGAAACCATATGAATATGAGGATCGATGTAATACACGGAATACTCGCTGCAGCGTGATGGTGTGGAGGTATCGGTTGGGATGGCAGCCAGATGCTACAGGCCCCACTCCGCGCGCCAGCGGTCTTGGTAGGGGCGACTGAAATGCATCAGCAACTGCTCCGCGCGATCCGCCGGGCAGCGCTGCAAAATTTCCAGCGCCTGCTGCAACTGCCGCCAGCCATCGTGCTGGGACACGTCCCCGCCAACACGCTCGAGGCGATCCAAGGCCGCCCCAATTTCCAAAATTTTGGCCCGCAGGGGCAAGTACTCGCGTGCGATGAGCTGCTGACTGTTGGCTGCGCTGGACATGGTCGGAACTCAGGGGGAATTGCAGGGATCGTATTAGTTTTAAGGATTGTATTAGTTTTGCGGACGGCGGACGGCCTGGCAAGCGGTCCCCACGGGATGGGCGGAGGTTGCCGGTAAAGCGGGTTACCAAAATCCGCAGTTGTCGCCCCCGCGCAAACCGAGGGGAGCCACGCGACCCGGTGACACAACCATGCATTATCGGCATTTGCTGTAGAAATAGCCCCACGGAGGCCCCGGAAGCAAGAATGCAACCTAAGATTTATTACCCCATGTGAAAACAGGTATCCCGAGTGCTGGCCGGTTTGGGCCGGAAAAGCCCACTCCATCCGCCTCTCAACCAGGTTTCTTGGTGAGCTGCCGCGGTGCAAAAACGGGGGGCTTTTTTCTCGGGCTTTACCGGCTTCATGGAGTCCCTGTTTTCAGTTTGAGTTTATTATTGACGCCTGCGCAGGCCAGGAGGCGAGCGCTGGCGTTGATGACTGCAAAAAATACCGCACATGACGTTGGTGTGTCCTGGTCGCCGTGACCGCAGAGAAGTCCGCTTTCTCCGCTGGGGCCGGGCAGACGCCTCACGCAGCAGGTAATAATTCGTGTCCACTGGCTTACAAACAACCTTGGAAGTGCTGAGCAAAAGTCGCAACGAAGCGGCCGGTACGGTCCTGCTGACCGGGCTTAGCAGCGCGACCCCAGCCATCTGCGACGGTGTGCTGAAACCGCTCATTCTGCGGCGCAAAAAACGAGGACACCTGGAAATCCTGAAACGTTGGCACTTGTTTACCGACGCCCAGCGAGAAATACTCCAGGAGGGCCGGGGGCGGATGTCGGGCGCGCTGCGCGATGCCTTGCTCTCGGAAAACAAGCAGCTGTTTCACAATGCCTGCGAGTATGTCGAAATATTCTGCGAGTACGATTCGATCCCGACGCTCGTCGCCTTGGCGGAGAACCGCGATCACCCACGCGCCAAAGGTGCCACCCGCTTGATCCAATATTTGGTCGCCCAGCTGGGAGAATTTGTCCATGGCGCGGAAAACAGCAAGGATCGACGTGACCCACAAGCCATCCGGCGTTTCGTCTTGGAATCGTTGGAACGCAGCGTAGAACGTTTTCGCCGACACAAAAGAATTGAGCTGGTCGAGGCCTTTGTCAACCTGGGCAGTCATGCCAATCCCCTCCTCAACACGATCCTGGGCGACCCCAAACATGCGTGTTACCTGGCCGTTATCAATACGCTGACCACCAGTCCTAGCTTGGGCGTTCAGGAACTACTGCTCACGGCACTCCTAGGTGAGACCGCTTCCCCCAATCTGCTCAAGGTGATTAGCAAACGCGACGATCAACCGTTCATCACCCGCGTGCTCGCCTTTGCCAAAGGCTCCCTCGCCCCCCAGGTCGCTAAGAATTTATCAAAAATTCGCTCCTTCGCCTGGCTGCAGCCAGCGTGGAAAACCTACCTCGAACTGGCCGACGAAGACCAAGCCGCTGCCATCAAATTGCTGGCGGCCTCTGGTGTCAAACAAGATGCATTCCTGGATTTGCTGGAGGTCTCCTTGCACCAAGGTGGCCCGCTCAGCCGCTTGACGGCTTGCGAAATGCTCAGCTCGATTCAGTGCGCGCAGGCCAATCAGCTGATCCTGGACACCGTCTACGATGACGACCCCCGCGTGCAAGCAGCATGCGTGCGCCAACTGCGAGAGCGGCACCTGGGAGGATCGCTTCCTATTCTGCTGCAGATGATCGATAGCCCGCACGACGTGGTACAAACAGCAGCCAGAGAGGCACTTTCTGAGTTTACGTTTGCTAATTTTATCGCTGGCTACGAGAGCATGAACGACAATGCCCGACGTACGACGGCAGTCCTGGTCAAGAAAGTGGACCTGCAGGCCATCCCCGGCCTCCTGGAGGAACTGGCCAGTCCGTCGCCCTCACGGCGGATTCGTGGCGTGGAAATCGCCCAGCTGCTCGGTGCCGTAGCGGAAATTACCCCCACCCTGATTGAACTGATGGCGGATAAAGACCATGTGGTACGCTGCCGCGTCGCCGAAGCCCTCCAACACGCGCCGCTGCCGGCTGCAGTCGCAGCACTTGAAACAGCGCTGCACGACCAAAATACCACTGTCCAAGATACGGCCAGAGCCAGTTTGACAGCCCTGCGGCAGTCGGAGAACCACAATCACACACCCAGCAGCCCCGCGGAGGCCCCCTCGTGAATCTTGCTGTTTGGCCCTGGATGCTCTTGGCCCAAATTTCGAAATGGAGACACCTGGGAGACGGTCTGCACCGTTCGCGTGGCCGCGTGGAGCTAGTGGACTTGCTCCCCTATATCTTGGCAGCGCTGCTGTTAACGGCGATCTTGTTCGCCCTGTCCATGTATCACAAACGCAATGATTTTAGCCAACCCGGCAATGACCCCGACAAACTCTTTCGTGAATTAAGCCGGGCTCACAACCTGGACTTCTCCAGCCGACGACTGCTGCGTGAACTGGCCTTGGCCTATCAACTGGAGCAACCAGCCGAAGTCTTCTTGCAACCGGCCGCACTGCGGCCAGATCGACTACCGGACTATCTGCTCTCCAAACAGGCTGAAGTCCGAGCCTTGCAGCAGCAACTATTTGGGTAATACTTCAGCCATCTGCAGTAGGCTGCGTCATTTGGCTGAATAGTAACCTATTTGGCTAGTCGCCTGGGCACCCACGCTGCAGCCATCACCAAGAGCTGGCTGGCCACAAAGACCAGTAGCCAAAAAGTCATCCCTTTACGAAAACCGTAGGCATGCAAACCCTGGCCCATCTGGTTCACGCCAAACCAAGACCAGGCAGTCACCACATTGCCAAAAATAGCCAACACGGCCATCCCCCGCGGCCCCACCAAGGCCCCCCAGCGGGCATGCAGCACCAGCGCGTTCCAAATCACGATCAGCAGGGCCCCGTTTTCCTTCGGATCCCAACCCCAAAAACGTCCCCAGGAGTCGTCCGCCCACAGCCCCCCCAACACCGTGCCCACAAAACTAAAAAATGTCGCAAAGCAGAGGGTTCCATAAGTCATCCGCGTCAGCTGCTGCCGTTGCTCGGGGGTCAACCGATTGGCCAGCTGCGAGAGCAAGACGTAAGCCAGCCCCAAAGCACCAGCCAAGAGTGTGGTGGAATATCCCAGCGTGATGCACACCACATGCGTGGCCAGCCAAAACTGGGTGTCCAGCACGGCCTGCAGGACCTGGAAGGTATCGCCATCCCCAGCCAGATTGTAGGCCACAAACAGGGTTGGAAAGCCGACCACTGCGGCCAGCAAATTTCCCATGCCAAAGCGATAAATTTGCTCCAGCACCAAGGCAAACAATACGGCGGCCCAACCAATAAATATGGCCGAGGAGTAGAGATTCGTCACCGGCGGCCGTCCAGAAATATAGATCCGGCAAACGAGCGCGTAGGTGTGCAGCAAAAACGTAAACCACAGCAACCAATTGGCCGACCGATTGAGGGTCCGGTTCCACCCCAACCACGAACCTGCCGCCAACACAAAGGCAAACAGGTACATCGCCATCGCCAATTTAAATGGATTGAAGTGATTGAAGAAAGCCTCAAATTGCACCCGCTCCAGACGTAACTTCTCAGCTTCCTTACGCGCACCCACCCGCTGCTCCGCCTGCTGTGCATCCAACTGAGCATCCGCTGCCGCACGGTCTTGCATCAGTACCTGGTAGGCAGCCAACTGCTGATTGAATTTTTGCGTATCTTCCGCGGCATAGGCCTCTAGCAGGGACCGCCAAGCCCACGTCGCTGGATTGACCGGCTGTTTGCGGACTTGCTGGAACAGGGCGTCTCGCTCGGCTTCCAATAAGGTTTGCCACGGGTCACCAGCACGCAAGGGAGGTACCACCTGAGGCGCCTCCACGTTCAGCCTGGCAATTTGCTTCGCCACTTGCTCAAAATCGGCTTGGAGATGCTCAAATGAATCGGTGCGTACCGCTGGCGGGGAAAACGCCTCGCGCAACACGCGGAGGGTCACCAGCTGGCGTCCCAATTCCGCAAATTTTACCTGCGTGAGATTACGACTGGCTTCCTCCACCTCCGAGGCCAACTGCACCTGACGCATCACTTCAGCCGTAGAGCGCTGCTGGCCCGCGAGATCCGTATCCAGGAATTTTTTGGCCAGCACCTCGCTGAGACTGTAGCGAAATCCCTGGCGGGGTTTTAAGTCCAGGGCCTGCAGCACGTCCAAATTCTCGATCCGTAAAATTCGTTGCTGACGCCAGCGTGGCACCCCGGAAATCACATCCAACAGCCAGCGCGTGGCCCCATTTTGGGACTTCCCTCCCGGCCGCCCACCGGATGCTTCCAGCTCCGCCTTGCCGGAAACCAGGGTCAAGGCATTGCGGGCTACCGTGTCCACGGGTTTGATGCGCCCGTTGTAGGCCACCGGCAGCTGGCCAAACTGGTAAATCTGCATCTGCGTGGAGGGCAGTTGAGGGACACGGGCCTTGCTGGCAGCGTACCCTACAAACGTCAGCAAACAGAGGCTGGGTACCCACACCGCCGGGGTCCTCCAGTCGGCCCACACGCTGCGGAAAGATCTTTCCCCCCGAGCCACCGCGGGTGCCCGCTGGCGACGCGCAAAACGTAAAAAGGTCGCGCCAAACTGCGCCAGCATGCCCGTGGCCACCAACATGCAGGCCACGTAGGGAATCATCCACCCCGCATTGGTCATCACCTGCAGCACCGTGCCCCGCTCAGTCGCCTTGTCCCAATCCGCCTGATACAGCGTATCTCCGAGATAACGGAGCGGATTGTTCATGGAAATCGTGATGTTGCGATTTACATTTTGCTCCACATCGATCAGCTCGATCTCCGAAGAGAAATTCTTGGGCGTGTTTGTGCCTACGTAACGGTCGTAGCGAAAATCAATCAATTTGATCGCGTACGGTTTTTGCATGCGCTGAAAACGGAGGGCAACTTCGTAAGTCCGATCGTCCAGGCGGAACACGTCGTTCAGCAACAGCGGAGATAAGCAAAAGGTGCCCAGGCTGGCTTCTCGGTCGCGACGGATAAATTCCACGTACATCAGCGGCACGTCGACGCCTTGGCGCTGGCCCACGCCCGTGTTGGCCGGCAGCGGGACCCCCACGCGGAGCAAGCCCACCCCGTGGGTGGCTGGAGAATTTTCGCCAGGCTGCAAGAACCGGGTCCGGGCGTGGGGCAGGTGTTCCACCACCCGCACCGCAAAGGGCAGGGCGGGGTCGTCCAAGACTTGACCAGCCGCCGTGGCCTGCAACAACAAACGACTCGGCACCACCCACACCCGATCTTGGTGCGGATCCGATTTATCAATCACCGCCAACTCCGTGGAGCGATGATCTTCGGCGTAATGGATCGTTTGGCCTTCGGCAATCCGCATTTGCGCTTCCTGCGCCTGCAGGCCGGTGAGCAACTCACTGAACATCAGTAAAGCAATGCCACCATGCAGGAGCACAATGCCTGCCCGCCGGCCAAATAAGACATAACAACTCGCCAGCAACACCAAGCCAGCAGCGCCTCCTTTGATGAGCTGCCAGAGAATGCGGAGGCCCGCCGGGTCCAGCTGGGCCTCAGGGTGCGCAACCAGCCAAGCCGTCAGGCTGGCCATTCCGACGCAGGTGATCGCCGCGAACCACCAGCACCAACTCCCGCCGTCACGCATCATCGCCTGGCGCTGGACGGCCAGCAGATAGCCCATCCCCAAGGTGCCGGCGGCCAAAGCCAATCGCAGCCCCTGCCATAGTCCGTCACAAAAAGCCGGAGAAAGCTCACTCTCGACGGTGCCATCGAGGCCCCGCTGCACCACAAACCAGGTCAGCCATACGCCCAGAGCCAACAGACAGCCCCCCAGCCAACGCGCCCGGCCGCGGGCCACGACGCGAAACCGCAAGGTATGGGCCGCCAGCAAATTGAGGCCCAGCGCTGCCCCCAAAGACCAGCCGCCGGGAAACCAAAAACCACCGGACAGCCCCCAGGCCCGCGGAAAAAAAACCTGCCAGTCGATCCAGGCCAACCAAGCACGAAAATAATGATGGACCACGTACCAAATGTCGTGATCAATCTGGGCCAAGGTGCCAGCCAGCACCAACACCATCGACAGGGCAAACAAGCACACCGTCAGCTTGAGCGAAGCCAAGGGGCGCAAGAGACTGCCGAGACCTGCCCACCGACCTGCATCGGTGGCCGCTGAGCTGGGGGCGAATACAGCACTGGATGCACTAGAAGGGGTAGTTTTACGCATTTTCAGTCTGGGGCAGTGGAGAACTTGACGGTGGTCAAAAACTCACGAAAGGCCTGGCGCTGGCCCAACACCAGCGCCCGCTGGCCCACCATCTTGAAAAACCAAATCACCCCTTGGCGTTTCACGACTGCCACCAGCAGCGCCCGCTGATCTGCGGCCTCCGCCGGACTGACCAGTTCCACGTAGCTCGCAGCCAGGTCCGCCACGGTAATCTCTTCCACCAGCTCGTTGAGGGTCTCGGCAGTGGGTGGCTCTTGCCCCACCTGGCCGGCCCACCGCCGGACATTGGCCAGCAAATCTCCCATTTGCGAGCCCGCCGCCAGGGGAAAACTCGTCACGGCAACTTCATCGGTCGGCCCACCTGCAGGCAGCAAAAAGGCCGCTTTCCGCACGCTGGACAGCCTGCCTGGCAGCCAACCCGGGGGAACCTGGTAAGATAGTTCGGCAGCCTGCCGTGGCGTTTGACCGGCAGGCTGGGATGTGGGCTGGGAACGCGGCGGGCTTGTAGGCTGCCGTAGCGATCCCGCCAGCTGAAAAACGCCCGCTAGCTGAAAAACGGTAGCCGAGCCACCGCGAAAGGGGGATTGCTGGGCCAACTGGAGCACGGTGTCTGCGGGCAGCGGCTGGCGCCGCAGCTGTCCCAGCCAGCGGTTTACATTGGCCACCAAAAAGTCATCCCAGCTCCCCGTCCACGGCAGCTTAGAAACCGCCAGGGCCAAAGGGGGCTCCTCTTCCTCTTGAGCACCCAGCAGCAGGGTGGCCACCCGCAGGCCGGTGGCAGGCTGCTCCGTCCAACCCGCGGGAACTTCCCAGCGAGGCGACGCGGTGGGCGAACTGTCCAGCGTGACCGTGGCCAAAAAATCTTCAAACGCGGTCCGCTGCGGGTGGATGTCGGCAGCTTTGCCGGCCAGCTTAAAAAACCAAGCCTGATTTCCTTGAGGCACAATGGCCACTAGGATCTGGTCCAATTGCCGCTGGTAGGCCGCTACATCCAGCACCTCACGAGGCGGACTCGTCCTCGGCACCACGTACGATTCCACCTGCTCCGTCGGTTGGCAACCGACGACGCTGATGAGTGCTACGAATAAAACAGAAACGCTTCGAAAAAGGCACACGCAGGGGGACATAAATTGCGGCTCGGCGGCTAGAGGGAAAGACCTTCAGCCTGACCGATCGGGCCACGTTTAGCAATCCAGTATTTTGGCTGCGGATGCGTAGAGCGCACCTTGCGGTTTGCAACAGGCATGACATTATTCCACGTCATTCCCGCGCAAGCGGGAATCCAGACGACCAGCGCCTGCTACTAGATTCCCGCCTCCGCGGGAATGACTTAGGAGAGCAGCCGGCTTGACCGGATGACTCGAAAAGTCCCTAACACGTCGAGGCCCCTCACTGGAAACGCTAGCTATTGTACAATGGACTACCAAACTGCGAGGCGCACACGATGTATACCGCGAACTTCGCGAAGAACGTGTTTTAAGTCCGTCCGTCCGTCCGTCCGGACAGCCGGCCGCCCGGGCTAGGGCAGCAAACTCAGAATAGCTTCCATCAGCGAGCTATTCAGGGCGAGATTTTCGTTCCAGCCCCACATGTTGCGGACTAAATCCAACCCCATGATGCCGGCCAACAGCAGCATGAAACCACAACTCCCTAGCAACAGCACGTTCCCCAGCGTGTAGGGCAACTCGGCACTGGCAGCCAGTTGAGGTGCCCCCCCGTAGGCAACTCCCAAATCCTCGGCGGGTGCCTCCGCAAAGTCTTCACTCAGCATCACGTCCGCCGCGCCCTCCTCGGCGAAATCAACCGCTTCGAGACCGCCCAGGGACTCTTCCCCCAGCTGTTCCAGCTCGGCATCCAAGGCAATGACCTGGGAACTGCTGTCACCTTCCTCATCGGTCCCCCCCTCACTCAGAGGAGTCAATTGAAAATCATCGTCCGTTTGTAGCTCCGCCTCCGGCAGGCTGGCAACGTCCGACTCGTTACCCACCAAGGAAATTTCCGGATCGGACCCCTCCAACGAAAGCGAGCTCAAGATGGCCGATCCACCCATGTCGAGAGGGATATCATCCAAGGCCAAGCCACTATCCACGGGTGCCACCAAGTTGATACCACTGTCCCCGCTATCGAGCGTCAAATCGCTCTCGCTCACATCTTCTGCTAAGGCGTCGTCGTCACCTTCCAGCTCCAAGTCCAGCTCCTCATCGGCACCTGTTCCGGCATTAGTTTCCGAGGCTTCCCGGGGCACATCCGTGGAACCCATTTCCGTCTCGTCGGCCAGCTGGGAATCATCTTCGAGTATCAGATCACTGCCTAAGCCACTGCCTAAGCCGGTGGCTGGCACGTCTGCAGGCTTGCCCTTAGTGACATCTGAAGGTGATAAAATACGACTGGACTCTGCCGCCAGGTCAATCTCCAGCTCTTCTAAATCCTCAAACGCACTTGCGCCGTGGGAGCTACCGGTCAATTCATCAAGCACCCCGGAGCCGACAACGCCTGCGGAAAGGACATCCGAGGCGGCGGGACCCTGGACGACCTCCTCGCCACCGGGATCCTCCGTGGCATCCCCCCCAGCAAGTTCCAAATCAGCATCTTCCGCAGTCAGCTCGTTCTTACCAATAATCGTACTCGGCGACCCGGAAAGCGATTCACCCAACTCTTCCTCACTGAGAAGAATCGAATCGGAAAGGTCACCCTGCTCATCCGCCAGACTCACATCGCTCCCGCCAACCGTGACCGTGTCCTCAAGCTCACCAAGCTCTAGATCGCCGCTGGTGAGTATCGTATCCCCTTCGTCCAGCTCGTCGGGCATATCCTCCACAACCACTTCGGGCAACGGCTCGGCATCCTCGTCATCTTCGTCCACCAACATCAATTCCAGTTCTTCATCTTCTGGGGCGATGGGTTCCGCAGCTACAAGTTCCCGCGGCTCGACGAGACTGACATCGCTGGGAGGAGGCAACTCCGGTATGCCGTCGGCAACCATGGACATAATTTCATCGGTGCGGAATTTCCAACTCTTGCCGTCCCGATAGGCCCGGAGCTGACCATGTTCTCGTAGTTCGTTCAGACGCTCGGAGGAAATGCTCAGCTTTTCTAGGGCATCATCAAAACTGAGAAACTTCTGGTCCATGGAAACCTCTGTACTACAACCGTTGTCTTGAGATCAGCGCTTAGTTACGTTGCTGGAGATTCAGGATATCTCGCGGCGACGGGTCGTCGCTATTAAACTCTTGTAAAGCCAAATCACCCGCAATATTGCGGACACTCTTGAGCTGAATCTGGCCGCTGTCCAAACTCACAAAGTAGACAGCGATCCGTCTTTGCACGGGATCCACAACGACTATTTTGGTGGGCCGATCTGGAGTGTGAAACACGTGGGTGATCAGACCCGTGGCGGCCGCCGCGGGAGGAACCCGCTGTTCGGCCCAGGCGCTGGTCTGCTGGCAGGCCAACACCCAACAACCGAGTGCCCCGCTACTGAGCACCAGCATCATCCATTTCCATTTTGTTCTCTCGCGCATCGTCTCTGCTCCTCATGTGTGTGCTGCTCGCCGGAGGAGCGGCCGTCCTTGCCTGTTTCCATTTTAAGGGCGGCAGATCCCGGTTCAAGCAAATTCCAGCCCATCTCCTGGCGCTCACGAGGGCTCCCGAAGCCCTACAATCGATCTGATTGCCCTCTGCGCTGCCAATGAGCCAAGGGCGCCCCACGGAAGCCCGCATTTGGCAAGCAAAATGCTAGCGGTAGTTTCATTGGCTGCGCAGACATCAATAAAATCCTAGCCCCCAAGTCTCCCTGGGGACAAGGGCGGCCGGGGGCAGAGACGGTCTTTTCCGAGCGCATCTTGCGGTTTGCTGTAGGCACAGTATCGTCATTCCCGCGCAAGCGGGAATCCAGTAGCGGGCGCGGGTAGTCTAGATTCCCGCCTACGCGGGAATGACGCGGGGAAGCGGCGGGAGCCAAAAAAGGTCCCCCCAAGTCGGGGCCCCTCACTGGAAACACCAACTGCTGCACCTTGAGAACTCCCGCACGAATCTGGTAGCCTAGGCGCATGGCATCCTGCGACACTCCCCAACTTGATGGCCGGCTGGAATTTGCCGTGGAAATTGCCCGTCAGGCCGGGCGGCAAACCCTCGAGCTGTTTCGATCCGACCGCCTCAGCATTGACAGCAAACAGGACGGCTCGCCCGTCACGGCTGCGGACCGTCAGGCCGAACAACTCCTCCGGCAGCGGATTAGCGCAGCCTATCCGGAAGACGCTATCCTGGGGGAGGAATTCGGTGCAACTGCCGGCAGCAGCGGTTTTCGCTGGGTACTCGACCCGATTGACGGCACCAAGGCCTTCGTCACCGGCGTGCCACTCTACACCACGTTGGTGGCCGTGCTGTGGCAGGATCAGCCGCAACTGGGAATCATTTTTGCCCCTGCTGCCGGAGAAATGGTGTACGCGGCCCGCGGTCAGGGCTGTTGGCACCAAATAGGAGAGGCCCCTCCCCAAGCGGCCCGGGTCTCCAGCACCGCCCAACTCTCGGCCGCCACCTTCCTCACCACCTCGGTCAAGTCGTACTCGAAGGACCGCGCCGAGGATGCGCGCGATGTCTACGATCGGCTCCAACATGCCTGCCGCCTCACGCGCACCTGGGGCGATGCCTTCGGCTATTTGTTGGTTGCCACCGGCCGCGGCGAAATCATGATTGACGCCGCGCTGAGCCTGTGGGATGCAGCGGCCATCCAGCCCATTATCGAGGAAGCGGGCGGCAAGTTTTTTGACTGGCAAGGCCGACCCACGGTCCACAGCGAAGAGGCCATCGCGACCAATGCCGCCCTGTCGGCAGAGGTGCAGGCTATCGTCTCCTTAAAATGAAAAGGCTGGCCCCGTAGAGGAGGAGCGCGGTGGTAGGCTCCGGCACGGCCAGGACTGAGCTCTGCCAAATCTGCCAATCCGCCCCATCCACCAGACCATCAACATTGAAGTCGCCGCGACTCCAATCGGACGTGATCTCGTTTTGATGGGCAGACCAGATGTCGAAATCGGTGTGATCGACCGCGCCGTCGAGATTGGCATCCCCGGGGCGGTAGCGTGTTTGGTTGCGCTGCCCGGCGTTGACCAGCCAGGCCTGGACATCCCGCGGGTCAATCAGTGCGTCGCCATTCACGTCGTATTCCCCTTTGCTGGTACCCAAAACAACGCCAGCGGCTAAGGCGTCGAGATCGTCCAGATCAAGATGATAGTCGTAATTGAAATCGCCCCGCCCCACAGCGGCCGTAAAATCCCCCAGGTCGAGCACGGCCGCAAAGGCCTCCTCCACCGTCGGCAAGATTTCAGAGGCCGGTAACTCGAAACTGGCCACGCTATTGGGTCCCGCTGGCCGCAGTTCCACGGTATAGGAATACACATTTTCACTCCCATAGGACCAATCAATGCTGATGCCGCTGGCCTGGTAGAGCTCCGATGCCGACTGGGGCACGTAGGTTTGGCCATGCACGGCTGCCATGGACTCCGACATTTCCGCGGCCAAGTCCATCAGCAGGGCGTGGTCCGCGGGCTCTGCCACGGCGGAATAACCAAATGGCGTCAGAATCAGCTGCGAGAAGGAGTGAAAATCGATGTTGGAGACCAAATTGGGATGATCGTAATAGAAGTCCCTCAGAGCTGCGGTTTCTGGTTCCGAAAAGGGAGCCGTGCCTCGATACGTCTCGCTACCAGGCACACCACTGGAGCCGCCGCCGCCCCAACCATAATCCCAATTACGATTCAGATCGACGCCCCAACTCCCGTTGGCATTTTGCCGACGGTTCAAACGCCAAAAGCGATTGCTGGGACTGCCCCAGGAGAAGTGATAGCCGTCTGGATTCACCACCGGGATGACATAAAAGTCGACTTCGTCCAGCACCCCCCGGACATCGCTCTCTGAATCGTACTGCCCCAACAACTGTTCGGCCGCGTACATGCTGGCCAGCGGGGCAATCCACTCGCGAGCGTGCTGTCCGCTGTTCAGCAGCACTGCGGGTCGAGTCGCCTTGCTGCCCCCCGTGCCCGAGATCTTCAGACCGCGAATCTCTCGGCCTTCGTAGGAGCTCCCAATGGAAAAGGAAGTCACCAACTCGGGATATGCGGCTTCAAAATCGCCCAGTTTTTGGTAAATACTGGCCAGATTTTGAAAATCGTCATACCACTGGGCCCCGGCAGTGGGGACGTTGCCGAACAAGCCCCACCCGACGAGCAAGCAGAACCTCAGGGAAACTGGCACCGTTTTGCACATAGCTGCATGTTTTGGCAAAAAAGACCCCCCGGCCGCAGTTGCCATGCCCGAGCGAAGGGGTACAATGACCGGTTTGCATACAATTCATCATATTAGCCAGCTTATCTTAGGACAAGGAAATTGAGATCATGGCCCGTCAGTGCAAAATATGTGGCAAGGGTGCTCAAATGGGCAACTCCGTGGCCATCCGCGGCAAGAAAAAATACCTCGGAGGTGTGGGTACCAAGATCACCGGCATTACGCGTCGCAAGTTCAAGCCCAATCTACAACGGGTACGGATCGTAACTCCCAACGGAACCCATCAGACGATTCAGGCCTGCACGCAGTGTATCCGCAGCGGCGGGGTGACGAAGATTGTCCGCCAGGCCCCCTTCCGGGTGCCAGAGCAAGCTGCTGCCAAGTAGGCGGCGGGGCCGCCAGCCCATGCGAGCTACCGCTCGGAGAACATTGGCCCGCTCCCGTTGGTCGCTCACCAAACGCACGTGCACCAACAACCGTGAGGACTCGTAGATCGCCATGGCAATCACCCGTGCTGATGTTGAGAAGGTGTCCCTGCTGGCGCGGCTCCAGCTCACCAGCGCCGAGCTGGAGACGATGACCTCCGAGTTGGGTCAGATTGTGGCCTATGTGGATCAGCTGGCCGAGGTCGACACCACGGACGTAGAGCCCATGGCCCACGCGGTGGAGGTCAGCAACGTTTTTGCGGCGGATCAAGCGCGGGCCAGCCTGCCCCGCGAACAGGCCCTGGCCAATGCCCCGCGCCACAACCAGCGCGGCTATCTGGTACCGCCGGTCCTAGGTGATTAGCTGCCCTGCAACACGGTAGGCCTGTCTCACATGACAAACGCCATGCTCGCCTTCCATCCTGATCTTACGGCTAGCCAAGCACTCGCCTTGCTGACGCGCGGCGAGCTCAGTGCCGTGGAACTGACGCAGAGCTACCTGGAGCGGATTGCGGAGCATGACGCCACCGTTGGTGCTTTTTTGCATGTCGCTGCCGAGGCTGCTCTCGCCACCGCCGCGGACATCGACAGCCGGCGCCGGGCGGGTCAGTCCGTAGGCCAATTGGCCGGTTTGCCCGTGGCAGTCAAAGATGTCCTCTGCGACTCTCGAACCCGCACTACCTGTGCCTCGCGGATGCTGGAGAATTTTCAGCCGCCTTATGATTCCACCGTGGTCGCCAAGCTCCGCGCCGCCGATGCGGTGCTGATTGGTCGCACCAACATGGATGAGTTTGCCATGGGCGGCTCGACTGAGAACTCGGCCTTTCAAATCACCCGCAACCCCTGGAACCTGCAGTGCATCCCCGGGGGTTCCAGTGGCGGAGCGGCGGCCTGCGTGGCGGCGGGCATGGCTCCCTTGTCGATTGGCACGGATACCGGAGGCTCCATCCGCCAACCGGCGGGTCTGTGCGGTGTGGTCGGCTTAAAACCGACTTATGGCCGCGTCAGCCGCTTTGGCTTGGTGGCCTTTGCCAGCAGTCTGGACCAAGTCGGCCCCTTGGCCCACAACACTTCCGACGCGGCCCTGCTTTTGGAAACGATTGCCGGCCATGACCCGCAAGACGCCACGTCGCTGGACACGCCTGTCCCCCCGTACACCCACACCATTGACCAACCTCTCACTGGCCTGCGGCTGGGAATTGTCCGCGAACATTTTGCCGAGGGCCTGCATCCGGAAGTCGAGGCAGCCGTCCGCGGGGCCCTGGAGGTGTACCGGTCGCTGGGGGCGACGATCAAAGAAATTTCGTTGCCCCACAGCAAGTATGCCGTGGCCACCTATTACGTGATTGCCCCCAGCGAAGCCTCGAGCAACCTGGCCCGCTACGACGGGGTCCACTATGGCCACCGCGCGGACGAATCCAGCCTGCTGGCCGAGCTCGCTACGGAACGAAAACAATTGGCAGCCGCTGGCGACCAAGAGGGCCTCGACAACCAGGACACGGGGTTAGTGCGGATGTACCGTCGTTCGCGGGCCGAGGGTTTTGGTCCGGAGGTCAAGCGCCGCATCATGCTGGGTGCCTATGCGCTCAGTGCCGGCTATTACGACGCCTACTATCTCAAGGCCTTGAAGGTGCGGCGTTTGATTCGCCAAGATTTTGACGCCGCCTTTGCGGAAGTGGACCTCATCGCGGGCCCGGTCACGGCGCAGCCGGCCTGGGGACTGGGAGAGATGGCAGGGGATCCGCTGTCCATGTATTTGGTGGATCTGTACACGGTAAGCGCCAACCTGGCCGGTATTCCGGGCCTAAGTTTGCCCTGCGGGTTCACCCAGGATGGCTTGCCCATCGGCCTACAGCTCCAGGCCCCCGCCTTGGGTGAGGAGACGTTATTGCGCGGTGCGCGGATGTACGAACAGGCGACGTCTAGCTGAAAATTTTGAACCACGACGAAACAACGAAACAACGTTTTAACAAATGAATCCATGAAAATTCCTGTGACAACCGTGATTGGCTTGGAGGTGCACGTGCAGTTGGCCACCGACAGCAAACTGTTTTGTCGGTGTTCTACGGAGTTTGGAGCGGAGCCCAATACGCAGACCTGTCCGGTGTGCAGCGGACTACCGGGCAGCCTCCCAGTCCTGGATACCCGAGCTTATAAACTGGCTTTACAGACGGCCGTGGCACTCAACTGCGAGATCCCCCAGTTCACCAAGTGGGATCGCAAGCAGTATTTTTATCCGGATTTGCCCAAGGGATATCAGATTAGCCAATTCGATTTGCCCATGTCGGCCCATGGTTTTTTGGAAATCCGCGATGCGAACGATCGGTTTCCGCCCACACGCGTGGGTATTACCCGCGCGCATCTGGAGGAGGACGCCGGCAAGAGCGTGCATGACGAGGTGACCGGTCGGGCCGATAGTGAAATTGATTTGAATCGCACGGGCACGCCGCTCTTAGAAATAGTTTCCGAACCCGACCTGCGGAGCTCCGCCGAGGCCCGGGCCTATTTGCAAGAACTGAAACTTTTGCTGACTTATTTGGGGGTCTCGGATTGCAACATGCAGGAAGGCAGTTTGCGGGTGGATGCCAATGTGAATCTGCATTTGGACACGCCAGAGGGCCTGGTGGCGACGCCCATCGTAGAAATTAAAAACATGAACAGCTTCCGCGCGGTGGAGCGGGCCCTGGATTACGAAGCCGAGCGGCAGTACCAGGTGTGGCAGGAAACAGGCCAGCGTCTAGGAGACGCGCCCAAACAAACGCGCGGCTGGGACGATGCGGCCGGCATCACCCGCAGTCAGCGGAGCAAAGAAGAATCCAGCGACTATCGCTATTTCCCCGATCCCGACTTGGTCCCGGTGATCACCCTTCCCGAGCAGGTGGAGCAGATACGAGCCCAGCTGGGAGAGCTCCCAGCGGCGCTGCGTCGTCGGCTGACGGAGGATCACGGCCTGTCGGCCTACGATGCGGACGTACTGGTCAATCAGGGCCGCGCGGTGTGCGATTACTTTT